>NZ_QKSG01000012.1:0-109921 GCF_003234035.1 Curtobacterium sp. MCPF17_031
GTCAGATGTGTATAAGAGACAGCCCGCACCGGCCCCACCCGCACCAGCTCCATCCGCACCAGCAGAGTCCCGGAACAGGATCCGATGACCGACGCAACCGAACCGGCAGGCCCGGACGCACCGGAGGACCGCACGACACCGGTCCCGCGGACACCGCGATCCGAGGTCCGGGAGCGCCTGCTCGCGGCCGGCTCCCGGGTCTTCGCCGAGCAGGGCGTGCACGAAGCGCGGCTCGACGCCGTCGCCGCCGCCGCGGGCTTCAGCAAGGGCGCGGTCTACTCGAACTTCTCGTCGAAGGAGGACCTGCTCGCGCAGGTCATGCAGCGCGCCACGAACCGGGTGCTCCAGTCGCTGCAGGAGCTCATCGGCATCGACATCAGCGCGGCCGACGTCGGTGACGTCGTCCGGGCCGCGTTCGGACGACATGACCAGAGCGCCGAGTTCGCCCTGCTCTCCGAACTCCGCGCCTACGCCATCCGCCACCCGGAGTTCATGCCCGAGTTCGTCCGGCAGCGCCGCACCCTGCAGGACGGCGTCCGGGAACTCGTCCACACCTGGTTCGCCGCGCACCCCGAGGTCGACCCCGGCATGCCGCTCGACACCTTCGCGACGATCCTCATCGCCACGAACTCCGGCATGGTGTTCGACGCCCCCGCCCTCGACGGGATGAACCCGGGCGAGGCCGTCGCGACGATGGTGGAGGCGGTGCTCCGGCCGCGCTGAACCGCCGGCGTGGCCCGCGGGTCAGCCCGCTGCCGGCGCGGGTCAGCCCGCTGCCGGCGCGGGTCGCCCGTCCGACGGACGGCCCGAGGGCAGCAGGCTCGGCGGGAGCAGGCGGGACCGGACCACCCGGCCACGCGAGACCGCGCCGTCCAACGCGGTGCGGGCCTCCCGGACGGACCGGAGGAGTGCCTGCGTGTCCGCACGGCCGTCGACGGCGAAGCGCTCGTGGTCGACGGCGTCCACCACGGACTGCAGGTGCGGCAGCACCGACGCCGGCACCACCGTCCGGAGGCGACCGAGGACGCCCCGTGCGGTCCGGGCGACGGCGGCTGCGTCCCCGGGTGGTGCCGAACCGGGTGCGAACCCGTGGTCGGCGACGTCGTCGAGCAGCTCCCGCCACGCGGTGACGGCCGGATGCCGTCCTGCCGCGACCGCGCCGAGCCGACGGTGCCGTCGTCCCGCTCGGACCGCGCCGGGCGCGACGAGCACCGCGAGGGCGACGAGCACGCCGACGAGCACACCCCACGGGGCACCGCCACCACCGGCACTGCTGCCGCCCGCAGCCGCGGAGGTCGGTGTCGACGAGGCCGATGCCGAGGCCGACGGTGCCGTGGTCTCACCGGGAGCGGGCAGCGGCGTCTCGGTCGGGGCGGGCGCCGACGTGGCGGACGCCGAGGGCTGCGGCTGCGCGGCCTGGTCGGAGTCCGGCGTCGGCTCGAACGACACCCATCCGGCGCCGCGGATGTACAGCTCCGGCCACGAGTGCAGCTGGCGGTTCGACACCGTGTACTGGCCGTCCTCGCGGCTGGCACCGGTGCGGTAGCCGACGGCGACGCGCGACGGGATGCCGAGGGTGCGGGCCATCACGGCCATCGCGGACGCGAAGTGCACGCAGTACCCCGAGCGCTCCTGCAGGAACCGCGCGACGACGTCCATGCTGTCACCGTCGTAGCCCTGCTCGACCGGCGCCGTCTCGGAGTAGGTGAACAGGCCGCTGCGGAACCACTGCTCGAGAGCCCGGGCCTGCCCGTAGTCGGTGGTCGCGCCGGCGTCGACCCGGGCCGCGGTGGTGCGGATCACGTTCGGCAGGTCGTCGGGCAGCTCGGTGTCGGTGCGGAGCTGCGCCCGGGACGGCGCGACGAAGCCACGACCGTCGGCCTGGGACAGCCGGCCGGAGGCGGCGATGGCGTCGAGGTACGCGCTCGCGGACACCGAGGCGCCGTACGCCTCGTAGACCGCACCGCGGCGGGTCGCCGGACCGGCGGAGCGGACCGTGTTCGTGTCCCCGGACCAACGCCACTGGGCGAGGTCGAGGTTCGTCGACTTCGACTCGACCGACATCGCCCCGGCGGGCAGCGGCAGGTAGTTGCTCGACAGTCCGGTGATCTGCACCGTCACGTCACCACGGTCGGCCAACCGCGGGTTGACTCCGTCCACCCGACGGGACTGGTCGGCGGTGTCCGCGGTGGAGGCGTCGGTGACGGTCGGCACCCAGTCGCCCGTGCCGAACTCGTCGAGGTCCGCGAGCTTGAGGTACTCCGGTTGCCCGTCCGAGGACCGGTACCGGAAGACCTCGAGCTCGCTCGGTCGGCGGAGGTCCTGGCCGAGTTCGAGCAGGGTGCCCGGGCGTCCGGGCTGGATCGGTGACTGGATCGCCCCCGTGACGCCGGAGAGCCAGCCGGCGTCGATCGGCACGAGGACGGGCAGTCCGATGGCCACGACCAACCCGATGACGCCGACGACGGCAGCCGGGAAGACCCGTTGCACCGGCCGGACCGACGTCCACAGCAGCGCGAGGAAGGCCAGCGCGGTGGACACGACCAGCCACCCCGACGGGGCCTCGCCGGTGATGATGCCCGGCACCAGGAGGATCACGAGTGCGGGTGCCGCGGCCAGGGCGGCGGTCGGGGCCACGGCTGCCAGGAACAGCGAGGCGCCCGCCACCCAGGCGATCGCCACCGTCACGATCAGCCGGATCGAGTCCGTCTGCGGCAGCGGAGCCGGGTTCAGGCGGATCGCCGCCAGCGTCTGCCCGAGCGCGCCGTCCCGGTCGAGCCAGCCGAGCGGTGCGGTGTCGTTGAGGAGCGCCGCGGCGCAGGAGCCGAGCACGAGCGTCGCGACGAGCGCCACGAAGCGGACGCCGCGGGGCCGGGTCCGGACGGCGAGCAGGACGGCGACGAGCACGGCGGCGAACACCACGCCGGACAGCCACCACGAGATCCCCTGCACGAGCGGGCGCATCGCCAGTGCGGCGACGAGGACGGGCACCGGTGCGAGGGCCACGACCCAGGCGCCGGGGGTGTCCGGGCTGCGGTCGTCGCGGTCCAGGACCTCGCGGACGTCGACGTGCTGGCGCTGCCGGCTCGGGCTGGTGGCGGTCACCGGCTGCGTCCGCTCACGGTCGTGCCGGGCACCGGCACCACGAGCACGCGCCACCCGGCGCGGTCCATGATCCCGCGGACGACCGGGTCGGGGGCGACGACGGTGACGAGCACCCCGCGGCTCGACCCGTTCGTCGCGGAGACGAGTCCGGCCGCCTCCTCCGGGCTGCAGTGCCCGGTGACGACCGCGGTCATGCCGTGCACGTCACGACCGCGGACGCCGTGCAGCACGTCGACGGGGTCGCGCGAGTCGGACCGGGCCTGGACGTCGGCGAGGCCCACGAGCACCTCGGACAGACCACCGGCGTCGCCGCTGTGGCGGACGTCACCGCCGGGACCGTCACTGACGAGTGCGACCCGGGACGTCCGTGCCGACAGCGCCCGGGCGACGCTCGCCGCCACCACGACCGCGTGCTCGAACGCCTGGTCGCCGCCGAGGTCGGACAGTTCGGACAGGTCGTCGCGGCCGAGCTGCTGGTACGAGGAGCGGCGCACGTCGAGGGCGACCACGGCCTCCGGCGGCTGCGCCTGCGTGGTCTGACGGACGTGCAGGACGCCGCGCTTCGCGCTCTGTCCCCAGTGCACGCGGCGGATCGGGTCACCCGGACGGTACGGGCGGAGCTCGCTGTCGTCGGCCGATCCGCCCTGTCCGACCCGGCCCTCGTCCGCGGAGACCGCGCCGGCGAGCGCACCGGTGTCGAGCGCGGCGAGCGGCGTCGTCCCGGGGACCACGACGACCTCCTCGGCCGGGACGACCGGCCGGTCGATGCGGAGCAGCCCGAACGGGTCCTCGACGCGGATCGTGACCGGGCCGATGGACGCTCGCCCGCGGTGGATCGCGAGGGCCTCGACGTCGAGGACGGCCGGCGGCTGGCCGGGTCCGATGGTGACGAGCGACGCCGCGTCACTGGTGCTCACGAAGAGGTCGTCCAGCTGTTCGCTGACCAGCAGCGTGGACCGCGGTGCGAAGCGCACCCCGGAGCCCCGGAGCGTGACCCGCTCCCGGTAGACCTCTCCCACCTGCACGGTCGCGCGCGGTGCCGACCGGGAGGCCCGGAGCGGCGCCGCCACGGCCAGTGCGGTGACGACACCCGCGACGACGAGCACCAGGAGCAGGAGACCCGCGGACACGGCGACGCTCATCGACGCCACCAGTCCGCCGCCGACGAGCCCGATGCCGACCGCGAGGACCGTCCAGCCGCGCAGCGTCGGGCGTGGGAACGGGGTCCGCCGCAGCATGCCGAGCCCGCGGCGTCCGATGCGGGACAGCGCCGAGCCGGCCGCGCCCGCGCGGAGCGCGATCGGACGGGCAGCGGGGCGCTGGTCGGCCATCAGGAGCGGACGGGGGTCGCGGTGAACGGCACCGCGGTGTCGGAGACGATCCGGACGACGATCTCGCGGGCCGTGTCCTCGGCCGAGCCGCCGAGGCCGCGGGCGACCGGGACGAGCCGGTGTGCCAGGACGACCGGCGCCAGGGTCGCGACGTCGTCGGGGGTGACGAAGGGCCGGCCGAGGAGCGCCGCGTGCGCACGGGCTGCCTGTGCCAGGTGCAGGGTCGCGCGGGGGCTGGCGCCGAGGAGCAGGTCGGGGTGCGTGCGGGTGGCGCGGACGATCTCGACGATGTACGCCTCGACGTCCGGCGCGACGTGCACCGTGCGCACGGACGCGATCATGGCACGGAGCGTGTCGACGTCGACGACGGGGCGCAGGTCGGCGAGCGGGTCGTGCCCGCCTCGGGCCGCGAGCATGCGCCGTTCGGCACCGGGGCTCGGGTAGCCCATCGCGATGCGCGCCATGAACCGGTCGCGCTGCGCCTCCGGCAGGGGGTACGTGCCCTCCATGTCGACCGGGTTCTGCGTCGCGACGATCATGAACGGGGTCTCGAGGGGCCGGGTCACGCCGTCGACGGTCACCTGGGACTCGGCCATCGCCTCCAGGAGCGCCGACTGGGTCTTCGGGCTCGTGCGGTTGATCTCGTCACCGATGACGACGTTCGCGAACACCGGACCCGGCGAGAACCGGAAGGCGCCGGACGACTGGTCGTAGATGTTCACGCCGGTGACGTCCGAGGGCAGCATGTCGGAGGTGAACTGGATGCGGCTCACGGACCCGCCGACCGAGGCACCGAGGGCCTTCGCCAGCACGGTCTTGCCGACGCCGGGGACGTCCTCGACGAGCAGGTGTCCCTCGGCGAGCATCACGGTGAGGGCGGTGCGGATGGCCTCGGTCTTGCCGTCCACCACAGTCGCGACCGACGCCATGACGGCCGCACCCGCGTCCTGGATCCGGTCGATCGGGACGGTCTGGTGGGTCAGCTCCGGCACGCAGGTCTCCTCGCCGCTGGGTCGATGTCCGGCGATGCTACAACGGCCGAGTGAGCGCAACCGGAGGATGCGTCACCGATCGCGCAGCGCGGACGGGACATGCAGTGCGGACGGGAGGCGCAGTGCCGCGTCCGCGGCGAGCAGGACCTCCGCCGCCACCCTGACCCCCTCCTCCCGCCCGAGCTCGGTGTCCTCGTGCTCGATGTTGACGAGCATGTCCGGGTCGACCTCGTGCAGCGCGCGGAGGAACTCAGTCCAGAACGCGGTGTCGTGCCCCTTCCCGAGCGCCACGAAGTCCCACGCGGACGGCTTCGGCCACTCGTTCGCCCACTCGTCGCCGCCGAGGTTCGTGCGCGGCTCGTCCGGTGAGAGTCGTCGGAACGAGTTGTCGAGCACGCCGTTGATCGCGGCGTGCGGGTTGATCCGGACGTCCTTGGCGGCGGCGTGCAGGACGAGCGGACCGAGGTCGCGGACGACGGCGACCGGGTCCATCTGCTGCCAGAACAGGTGACTGGCGTCGAGTTCGACGCCGGTGTTCGTCAGGGCACCGCGTTCCACGAGTTCCCGGACCGACGCCGGGTTGAAGACGAGGTTCTGCGGGTGCAGCTCGAGCGCGACGTGCACCCCGTGCTCACGGGCGAACGCGTCGATCTCCTGCCAGAACGGCACCGCGATGCTCCACTGGTGTTCGAGGACGTCGAGCGCGGCGGAGTTCCAGGCGTTCACGACCCAGTTCGGACGGCTCCCGCCGGGCTCCCCCGCCGGCAGGCCGGACATCGTGACGACGCGGGTCTGCCCGAGGCGGGCGGCCAGACGGATGCTGCGTCGGATGTCCTCTGCGTGCGCGGGGCCGATCGCGGGGTCGGGGTGCAGCGGGTTGCCGTTGCAGTTGAGTCCGGCCATCGACACCCCGGTGCCGTCGAACTGCTCGAGGAAGGCGTCGCGAGCCGCGTCGTCCGTCAGGATCGCGTCCATGTCCGGCACGTGCACCGGGGGCAGGAAGCCGCCGGTGTTCAACTCGATCCCGGTCAGGCCGGCCCGACGGACGGCGGTGAGTGCGTCGGCGAGGGACCGGTCGTGGAAGACCGCGCCGTACAGTCCGAGCTTCATGCGCTGACCGTCGCCGTCGTGTCGGCGGTGCGCCGGGCCTCCACCGTGACCGTGCGACCGCCGTCGGCGGCCGACGCGGTGACGGCGGCGAGGACCTCCATGTTGTGCACGCCGTCGTGGAAGGTGGCGTTCGTCGGCAGGGGGTCGGCGACCCCGGCCACCTCGTCGAGGAAGGCGCGGGCCTGCACCTCGAACATCTGGTTCTGCCCCCAACCGACGCCGGGTGCGTCCATCGCCATCCCGCCCGCGACGTAGGGGTGGTCGGGGCCGAGGACGACCTGCCGGTACCCGCCCAGGCGGCTGCCGTCGCTGCGGAGGGCGAGACCGATCTCGGCCGGGCGCTCCTGGTCCCAGCGTGCCGCCCCGTTCTCGCAGAACACCTCGACCACCAGGCCGTTCGGGTGCGCCGTCGTGACGCGCGAGACCTCGAGGGAGCCGACACCGGCACCGAAGCGAGCGGCGAAGGTGGCGTAGTCGTCGTTCTGCACGCGTGCCGTCTCCCCCGTGAGCGGTGCCCCCTGCCCACGGAGCGCGTGTCCGGCTGCGACCGGGCGCTCGGTGATCTCGGTGGTGAACAGTCCTCCGCTGACCTGCGTGACGTCCCCGGCCAGGAACTCGGCGATGTACGTCAGGTGGGACCCGACGTCGGCGAGCGCACCGGTGCCCGGGGCGCCGGCGTAGCGCCACGAGAACGGCACGTCGGGCGAGGAGCCGTAGTCCGTCCAGTACCGTCCGGAGAGGTGCCGCACCCGGCCGAGCGTGCCGTCGCCGACGAGCTCGCGGATCGCGGCGAGGCCGGGGGCGCGGCGGTAGGTGAAGCCGATCCGGGCGGTGATGCCCCGTTCCGCTGCCCGGTCCGCGGCGTCGGCCATCGCGCGGGCGTCCTCGAGCGAGTCGGCGAGCGGCTTCTCGCAGAGGACGTGCTTGCCGGCGTCGAGCAACCCCTCGACGATCTCGCGGTGCAGGCTGTTCGCGACCACGACGCTGACGACGTCGATGTCGTCCGCCGCGGCGATCGCCCGCCAGTCGTTGTCGTGCCGCTCGTACCCGAACCGCCGCGCCGCCTGCTGGGCGAGTGGCTCGTACACGTCCCCGACCGACACGAGTCGGACGGGCGGCAGGACCGGGTCGAAGAGGGTCGGGGCGGTCCGCCATGCGGCCATGTGGGCCTTGCCCGCCATGCCGGCTCCGATGACGGCGACGCCGATGGGCTCGCTCATGTGCACTCCTTCGTGACGCTGCGACCGTCGCTTCTGGAACGTTCCAAAGGCGGTGGCTACACTGTAGGCGCAGGAACCCATGTCCTGTCAATTCCCCGTCTCGCAGGAGGTCCCGTGGCCGAGCGCCCGCCGACGATCATCGACGTCGCCGCCCGCGCCGGGGTCTCGAAGTCACTCGTCTCGATGGTCGTGCGCGGCGACCCGGGCGTCTCCCCCGCGCGCCGCGCGGCCGTCCTCGCCGCCGTCGCCGAGCTCGGCTACCGCACGAACCGGGCCGCGGCGATCCTCGCGGGCACCAGGACCGGCACCGTCGGGGTGGTCGTCGACGACTTCCGGAACCCCTGGTACGTCCCGATGCTCGACGGCATCCGGGAGGTCCTCGCACCCCGCGGACTCCGACTCACCCTGGCCGACGGCGCCGCGAACGCGCACCTCGGCGCCTCACCCTTCGACGACCTCGTCTCGCTGCGGGTCGACGGCGTCGTCCTCGCCGCCGAGTCACCCGACGGTCTCCTGGTCCCACCCGACCTGCCCGTCGTCGTCGCCGGCGAGCGCGCGGTCCGCCCCCCGGACACCGACACGGTCGCCTCGGACGAGGCCGCCGGCGGGCGACTCGCCATCCGCTACCTCGTCGACCTCGGCCACCGACGGATCGCCCACCTGACCGGGACGGGAGGCTCGGCCACCGCCCGCCGCGTCGCCGCCGTCGCCGAGACGGCCCGCTCCGGCATCGTCCCGGTCGTCGCCGGCGACGCCGGCACGGACGAGGCCGCCGGGCACCAGGCGGCCCGGACCGTGCTCGCCGAGCACCCGGACGTCACCGCGTTCTTCGCCGCGAACGACGTCATGGCGATGGGTGCGATGGCCGCCGTGCTCGAGGCCGGACTGCGGGTGCCGGAGGACGTCTCGGTGATCGGGCACGACGAGACCCCGCTGGCGTCGTCACCCCTCGTCGGCCTGACCACGGTCGATCCCCACAACGACGAGGTCGGACGGCGTGCGGCGGCACGGCTGCTGGTGCGGCTCGACGCTGCCGCCGGGCAACCGGACGGCAGCGCCGCGGCACCGGCCCCGGCGCCGACGCGGTCACTCGTCGAACCGTCACTCGTGCTCCGGCGCACCACGGGACCGCCGCCGTCCTGACCCGCTGAGCCGAGATCCGTGCGGCGCCGGGCTCCGGTGCCCCGCGGATCAGCGCTCGGGCAGAGGCGACAGGTTGAGCGACCACATCGCGACGCCGTGCGCACCGAGCTCACGGGCCAGGTCCCGGCGTGCGGCGTACGACCGGTCGTCGGACCAGTGCAGCTGCCGGCCGTCCTCGAGCGTCGCCGACCACTCCCCCGTGCGGTCCGACCACACCGCCCGGTCGCCGGCCAAGTGCGCTGCCCGGGCTGCCGGGATCGGGGCGGCGTTCGCACCGGGCCCCCACGCGTAGCCGTAGCCGGCGATGCCGACGTCGATGCGGTCTGCGGTGAGCCCGCCGTCGACGGCGGTGCGCACGGCCTTCCGTGTCCACGGCAACGACCCGATCGTGCCCGGACCGCCCCACGGCCCGTGCTGGTCGTAGGTCATCAGGACGATGCGGTCGAGGTGCGGGGCGAGCCCGGCCAGGTCGTAGCCGCGCGAGCGGTACTCCGCCGGGTCGGTGGAGGACATCATCGCGATCGAGACCTCGGCGTCGTCCCCGAGCCGCTCGCGGACGGCACTCCGGAGCGCCCGGGTGAAGGTGACCAGGTCGGCCTGGTCCTGGGAGCGCATCGACTCGAGGTCGATCTGCACGCCGTCGGCCCCGAGGCGAGCCGCCAGGTCGACGAGCCCGCCGACGACACGCTCCCGGTTCGTCGGCGACGACAGCAGCGCCGTGGCCGCTTCGGGCGAGAAGTCCCCGAGCGTCGATGTGTAGTTGCTGAAGAGCACCTCGGTCCGGGCCCCGGCGTCCGCGGCGACACCGACGAGTTCGCCGACGTCGCCCGAGGTCGAGAGCAGGTGCGTGCCGTCGTCGGCCAGCGCCGCACCGTCCACCCCGATGACGTCTGCGCCGCGGCCGACGGCGGTACGCACGCGGTCGGCGGCACCACCTCCGGGTTCGACGTAGCCCTCGATGCCGCCAGCCGAGCCACGGGTGCCGTCGGCGCTGCAGCCCGAGAGCAGCACGGCGGCGACCGCCATGGTCGCCGCTGCCGTCGTCATCCGTCGCATCACCCGATGACCGTAGCCGGTGCGTTCGAGGGCGCGCTCCGGGCGGCCGGTGGACCGAGACCCAGACGTCGGGGGAAAGAGTCGGGGGGAAGAACTGCGCACCGGGAACGACGAAATCCCGGTCCGCATCGACGGTTCCGGGGTTTCGTGGAGTGGGGTAGTTAACGAGTGGCTTCGATCGCTGTGCCTGCGGCACTCGACCGCGCTTCCTGGGAATCCCTGGCACAGGCTTACTTACACTTCCGGCACAGCGGGGCGCTGAAACCGACGAGCAGAGAGCAGCCAGCTGTCGTCGGATGGCCGGGCCTCCTGAACAATCGGGGCGTGACCGACGGCGGAAAGAGCAGCTCCCGGTCGCGACCACCAGGAAGCGAGCAAGAACGCGTCGAGCAGGATGAGCCGAGGGCGTATCTGCTTGAGTTCGATGCGTGGTGGGGTTCCGTCGGTAACTACGTGGACCAGGCCGACGTAGTTCACGAGCGAATCGTGTCAAGTGACCACGGTGCCCACTTCAGGCGATCCGTTCACCTGTTCGCGGCTCGATTGCGTACGCGCCTAAAGAGTCCGCAACTGCCCGCACGACATTCTCGTGCTCTTCGGTGACATCGGGGCTTTCGTCCTCGAAAGCAAGCCTCAAAGCCGTCATCCCGCCCTTCGCATTCACGTACATTTCGAACTCAAAAGGACCCGCGAAAGAGGAGCCGTATCCGGACTCACCAGCCCGCCACCACGTCAAACGACCCAGCCACTTTTCCAGTATGAGCGCGACCTCAGAGGGAGAGCCGAGTTCGGCGACGTCTCCGACGTTCCACCAGTCTTGAACCTTCGAGTTCGGAGGGTCGGTAACGACAAACAGTACTTCCGGCCTCAAAGGATATTCGTCGAGATATGCATCTTCGTTGATGAAGATTTCTTCGGCGAACGCTACGCCATTCCTCTCGCGGTGACGCCGATCTTTCAGACGCCACGGCAAGTCGGAGTGGCGAGCTTCCACCTGCTCGCGCTCCGTCACCACTTCGCGAGTTGAGAGCAAATCGATGATGAAAGGAGCCGGGACAACCTTCGATAGACCGGAGTGACTCATGGTCACCTCCTTACCGTCCGTTTCCAGGTAATGTCCGACGTGAACGCCCAGCAACGCGAAGTCCCGCTCGTCCACCTCGTCTTTAACCAGTACCGGCGCGCCGCTCATACCATGGGTTGCGTTACTCTCGACCAGGTAGACCACGTCCCGCCGGCCGCCGACCGTGGGCACAGATTCAAACGGTACGAGGGATAAACGACCAAAGCGCACGGCAGGCTCAGCACGCGCCGAGTCACGATAGTTCAGCAAAAGACCTACGGTCGCCGTTTCTAGACCTAATGGCGCCGCGTCGTCGAAGTCGACCCGCCTTACGTCGATAAGCTGGTCGATTCGGATTGCACGAGTCGTCCGTCCAATCAAATGCCCGGGATAGGCAGGACCCTTATAGCGTCGGAGGGCGAGATCGACGCGCTCTCCTGGATCCGCAAGATCCTGATACCTAAGAATGCTCCAGCCTTCTGCCGCGAGTCGCGACTTTGCACTTCCTTGGCCCCCCATCCAGTTTCCTTCTGCCCACAGTTGTCGAGGAACGAAGTGCTTATCCATCACGCAATGGGCTGCAGTCACGATGTAGATGTGTTCGTAGCTGTCGTCGTTCTCGAATGGAACACGAATCAGGAAAGCAGTCCCGACCCGCTCCTCCTCGCCCGCTTTCGACACGTAGGACAAGATTAAACTTGAAGCAACAATATCGTCAGATGGAATCCACGCCGACTGGGGGCCAACTCGACTTAAACTCGCGTCGTAACGACGCGCGCGCTTCAGCATCTTGCGATCACTCATTGCTTCAACTCATTCTCGATTGTTTGACTGAACTATAGACTTGATTAGCTCAAGTAGCCGCTTCCGGCGTTTTGCACATTCTGCGCCTCCAACGACCCCGATGACTAACCCATCACTAGTGGGTGCCTCACGTCAGATATGCTTGTTACATATTCCGCCGTTCGATCGAGCTTTCCGGACTGCCTAAGCGAGCAATAGCGGCAGTCGATACAGCGTCTCCGCTCCGCGAACTAGTTCGGTGAGATGAGCTTCCCACCCGCGAAACACCACTCGTAGTCATGGCCTCCGTATCGAAACGCGGGGACCACACGCTCACTGGACAAGATCTGCCGAGCACAAAAATCCCCACCTCGTGGACGCGATAGCGGCATGCTTCTCGTTCGACGACGCATCACTTCGCCGCTCTCTCAGGAGCCTCCGCGCGCGGCACCACAGGGAGGAAGACTCGCTCAACACGAATCCACCGGTTTGGCCTCAGCCCGGCACCCTCTGTAGGAAGCGAGTGCATACCGCGATGTGAACCTCACGCGCGTTGCCCTGCTCCCGTGGGCGGCCCCATCCCGCCTCGCGCGACGTCCTTGGCCCTTCCCTTTCGTCCTTCCGTTTCCGCCCCTCTCGCCAACGCCGATATTGAGACCTAACCATTCCTGACGCGCTCCGCCCCGCCGCTCAGGCCTTGATCTTCTCGAGGCTGGATGCGAGGCCAAGAAATCGTCCAGCACGCCGGTACGACAGCTGAGCCCTACAGCCCTTCAATTTTCGGAGACGAGTAGCTCCCTCGTCCGATCGCTGACCGCACGCAGGAGGTCAGCGCCCTGATAGCGCCGACTCAGGGACCAATTGAGGACCCAATTCTCATTCGACTTCCGAACCTTCAAACTAAGGGGCGTCAGAGACACTCGGCCTGGGGGAGCGTAACGAGGCTGTTTACGCGACACGCGGAAGCCGCCGAACGTCCAACTCTCCGGACTGAAGGTACCGAAAAAGTTGAGGAAGACGTGAGCCCCGAAGTGTTTCTCATTCGACAGATCGGCCCGGCCCCGGACCACTGGAAACGCCGCGATCCAACTTGGCGCGGTCTCGCGTGCGAGCGCGAGGTCGGCGTTCGAGCGTCCGTCGGTGTTGACAAATGGCACCGCATGGGACAGCCAGCCGCTCGCAGAACGCTCGACGTGGTTGTTTCGTCCGACCCGTGCAGCGTCGATCCGCGTGACCTCGACACCGGTGACATCCCGGACGCTGCGATCAACAGCCTCGACAATCAGTGCCTCGGACAGCTTCTGCGACCTGATGCTGGACTCAGGCACGAAGGCGACGAGATCTGAACCGTCGGCGGCTTGCTCGTCATCTGCGAGGTACACCCCCGGAAGTGCTGGGATCGCCTTCCAGGGCCGTTCGATCCACCATCGCGCTTCCTCGGAGAGCGGCCCGCTCCATTTTGCCTCGAGGGCGTCAAGGAATTCGAGATATGTATCGCCGGGAAGGCTCGTGCCCTCGCCGCGAACTAGAGCGAATACGAACGAGCGGACAAACTGCGAGACTGCGAGAAGATCGGCAGCGAAGTGGTTGAAGATGAAAACGAGGTGATCTGCTTCGGCAGCTCGAAGCTGGATTACGCCCCACGACGGCTTTGCGAAGACGTCGAAGCGCTCGATCATGTCGTGTGAGAGAGCGTCCATTCGGTCTTGCAGCGATTCATTCGAAACGGTCTCCAGGACGAACTCGTACTCGCCCTCGGCTGCACTCGGAGAAAGTATCGACTGGCGCCATTCGGACCCGGACCCGGTCGGGATCATGCGGAGAACTGGGTGGTTCTCTCGCATAGCACTTATGGCGCGGTGCAGATGTGTCGAATCAATCAAACCCGGCGCATCAATTGCGAAGCATTGGGCGTTCCGGTTGATGAATTCCCTCGGGTAGGTGCCTCTGAGGATGTCCTGCTGACCTGCGGTCATCACATAATCTTGCACTTTTTTCCCTAGGTGCGCGTCGGGGAGCCGAAAAAACTGGGTGCCATAATCGGTACGGCGTTCTGATTGCGTCGCCGCACGTTCTCGACGTCGCTATAGTTCGTCTGCAGCGGGCCAAACGCCCGCGTGGGTACGCCTCCAGATAGCTCGATTTGCTCGGTCGACCACTACTGGCAGAAAGTACTCGAGCATGGAGAGTGCTTTGTCACCTCGAGTAACGAAGACGCGACGGCGCGCGCGTCCGGAGATCGACTTGAGGATCGCACTCGCGACAGCTTCGGGTGTCCGTGTCGAACCTGCGACCTCGTCGATGGGCCCAGGCTGCACGAGGCAGACTCGCACGCCGGTACCGTGCAGCTCGCGTCTCGCCGAATAGGAGAGTCCCCGAAGTCCGAACTTTGAAGCGGAGTAAATACCGCGTACGCCCAGTTCACCTGCCAGCGATCCCACGTTGACAATCGCCCCTTCGCCTTGACCGACGAGGTGCGGTATCGCGCTGCGCATCAGCGCGATTGGGGCGAGCAAATTGACTTGTATGAGCTGCCGCACGGAAGCGTGGTCCGTGCGTACCGAGACGGCGCCGACGATGCCGGCACAGTTCACCAGGACGTTGAGGCGCCCGCCTGTGAGCTTCAGCGCTGAACGGACGACGGTCTCGACGGATGTCGGATCGGCCAGATCCGATCGTAGAACGTGCGCCACACCGTCGGTCTCCCTGATCGCGAGAGCGACCGCCGTCAGGGCTTGCTCGTCACGACCGACTAGAACGACCTCGTACCCATTCCTCGCGAAAGCTTGAGCCGTCGCCGCACCAATGCCTTTCGAAGCCCCGGTGATGAGACCCACCTTCATAACCTGACGTCCTTCTTCGGAAGGCGCACGCCGATCAGGGTGCGCCTCGGACCCACCAGCGTGTGCGCGCAGATATTGCCTCCATGGCAGCGCGCCGGTTGCGGCCGGAACGACTCCGTGCCGCAGCTGGCGCTATACCGGAGAGCGACTACGGGTTGCAGCTGGCGGCGACCGTCTTCGCGTAACCGACATTGGGCCGCGAACGCTCGAGGTTCCAGCTCGGCTTGTTCGGCTCGATGATGCGGACGCCGTCGTAGTGGCAGTAGAACTGGTCGCGCGTGTTGGCGAAGTCGAGTCGAGCGCGAGCATTCGGCTTCTCGAGCGTTTCGCCCCACGCGGCCAGCCTCGACGCGATGGGTGCTACGCGGCCGTACGAAGTCGGCACGACCTTACCCATCCAAGCGCCGTTGTACGTTCCCCATCCGACCGAGCTGATCAGGCTGATCCCGAGCCACGGATCGGCGACGATCGGGTACGCGTAGCCCTCGCCCGAGTGCTCAACCGTCTGAACGACGGAGTTGCCAACGATCTCGTACTTCGTTGGGATGTCGCGCCCATTGGCGTCCTTGGCCCACGGCGCAGCGAATCCACCGTTCCAAGAGCCGTCAGCGGAGTAGATGTTGACGCCGCCGTTCTCGTCCAACGAGAGCCGACCATCGCCGAGGTCCTGGACCTCGTAGCTGTACTCGGACGGCGCACCTGCGTCCGAGATGACCGTCGCGATGACGACAGAACCGTCTTCCTGCACAACCGGGACGGTCGATGAGCCGTCCTTGTTCTCGAACACCGCGCCGGATTCGTTCGCCTTCGCCACGGGGGTGCGCCCGGATGTCTCGGGCAACGAGACTGACACGTTTCGATCGCCGTAGGAGAGCGAGACGCCCGCCTCCGCCTTGCTCGCGACCGAAACCTGAACCCCTGCGACCTCTTCGTCGACGATTGCACTCGACGACGGCGAGGCTGTGACGTCAGCCATAGTGTCGGTGACGAACGGCGCGACCGCTGAGATTTGGTCGAGGTCCTTTGCCGGCTCCGCCGTGTCGGCCACTGCGACCCCTGTCGTCGAGGCGACCAAGCCCGTCGCGAGGACGGCCACCCCCATCACCGACGACATGTTCCATGCTTTACGCTTCACAAGATCCCCCTACTTGGCACTCCGCGTAACGGAGCATTCCTCGAACAGTAGTGGGCTACAGGACTGTCTGTCTACGTGCTCAGGCCAGCGAGCGTGATCTGACCCCGCATCAGGGCGGGGACTTGCGCATCCTTAATCGTTATAGGTAGGTTTAAGTGTGGATGCGATTCAGCGAGTCACACGGCCGACCGCCTCAGTGCTCGAGACCATGCTTGGCCATAGTCAGCCGGTGTGGGGCTTGCGCCTCGCTAAGGAGACGTCCCTCGCGCCGGCGACGGTCTACTCGCTTCTCGCGCGACTCGAAAGGACAGGGGTGGTGGCTTCGACATGGGAGGAAGAAACGGAGCGACCTGGTCCGCGGCGCCGCCTCTACGAGCTGACTGAGGATGGCGCGATAGTTGCCGCCGCGGCTGTTCGAGCGTACGCGGCAAAGGGCACGCGCGCCCCTCGAGCCGCTGGTCTCGCAGGGAGGACGCAATGACATTGCGGGAGGACGCGGTCAAGGGATTGGCCCGCTGGCTCCCGGCCTCGGAGCGCGATACGGCGAGGGAGCAGTGGCTCGCCGATCTTGAGGGGGCACGGGAGCTTGGATTACGACGGTCGTCGGTCATCTTCGGCGCCGCAACACTGCTCATCAACAGAAGGGTTCAATCACTCATGCGAAACGTTGCCGAAAACCGCGCAACCAGGTTCTTGATCGTGGCGGCGACGGCTGCCCTCGCATTCGCGATCACCGCGATGCTCCTCCCCACCGCCGGCGCCTTGGCAGTGGGATCCTTCGTCATCATGGCCGGCGCGGTATGGGTCATGCGCCGAACCAGCCCGAGCGTACCGCGATGGATGATCCTGACGCTGATCGCGTTGATCGGCCTCTGGTTCATAACCACGGCAGCCCTTTGGTCGTCCTGGGGGACGGCCTTCGACCTGTCCGACTCCGGACAGGCGACCGGCGCCGCGGGCGCTCGAGTCGTTCCTCTCTTCTGGGCGGGCTGCGTGGAATTCATTGCGATCGGCAGCCTCGTCATCGTCATGCTCGTTCGCCGAAGCTCCAGAGCCAGCAGGGAGACGGCGTCGGGTAGCTCTGAAGCGCCCTTCGGCCCCGCCGCCTAGCTCAGGAGCGCCTAGCCGCGTACAAGGCGGCCGCGGCTAGTGTGCTCGCATCCCGTATCTGCGACGTGCGAAGGAGCAGGTTGAACCGGTCGGGGTCTACGAGTTCGGTCGTCCAGTCTTCGCCCGGCTCCAGTCTCGGAGCCCCAGCGCTGGTAACTGATGCCTCGAATACGTGACACTCCGACGAGCTGACCGCCGCGATCGTGTGGAAGCGGCCGAGTGGTCGCAGGTCCGTCGCCCGGTAGCCGGTCTCTTCCTCGATTTCTCGAGCGGCAGTCGTCGCGGGATCCTCGCCTGGATCGACGAGACCGCCTGGAAACTCGTACCCCAGGAGGGCGTCCGCGCCGCCTCTCGAACCTCGAACCATCAGAAGCTCCCCTTCCTCCGTGGTGCCGACGATCATCGCCGCGTCGGGGGCTTCCACTCTGTACCAGCTTTGCTCTCCCACCTCATGATGAACGACGCGAAAATATGGGTTCTCATGCAGCACTGCTCTAGTCACGATTTTCACTATACTTGGACAGCGCTTCGAAGCCTGTTCATGGCTCGAGGCGCTTAGAGCTTGCGCGGCGAGCCGACAGCGAGTCATCCGTCAATCTGATGGACCAATCGGAAAGTGCTGAATGAGGACCAGGCCGCCACTCACCTTGATCGCGTTGTTCTTCATGGCTTTCGTTTTTTACACCAACGACTACATGATCGCTGGCGTGTTGCCCGAAGTTGCAAGAGGGTTGGGCACGTCGGTCTCAACGGCCGGGCAGTTAGTCACGTTCTTCTCGCTGACCATCGCTATCGTCGCTCCCGTTGCTGCGGTGACGCTCGCTCGGCTCCCTCGACGTCGCGTGTTCGTGATGGCGCTGTTGCTATTCGTGAGCGCCAATGCTGTCGCCGCAACATCGCCCTCGTTCTTGGCGCTCGTCCTGCTCCGGATCGCTGCCGCGGCGGCGGCGGCGGCGGCCACCCCGGCGCTGCACGCGTTCGCCGCACAGATCGCGCCGTCCGGAAAGCGTGGCAGGTACACGGCGATCGTCACGCTGGGTGTGACTGGTTCGCTCGCCGCGGGAGTTCCGCTGGGCACCTGGATCGGCGGGCAGCTCGGTTGGCGCGCAACTTTCTTGACGATGGCTGGCGCCGGCGTTCTCGCGTTGGCGCTCGTGTTAGTGCTGGTTCCGCTGGGTGTACCGACGAACGTGCCGCCGAGCCTTCGGCAACAGATGAAAGCGCTGACCGAGGCGCCGATCGTCCTGGGCCTGGCTGCGACTTGCGCGTTGATGTGCGGGACCATGATGTTGTTGACCTACTTCGCCTCGTACCTCGACGCTATGACTCATGCTGGCATCGGCGAACGGGCGGCAGCACTCGGCCTTGCCGGTCTTGCCGGAATGGTCGGCGTAGTCGGCGGCGGAATCGCGGTGGACCGGATGGGGGCGGAGCGAACCCTGTACATTGGCGTGGCCGCATTCTGCCTGACGATGGTCGCGTTATGGCTATTGCGCTTTGTCGCGCCAATCCCCTTCCCGATCATCCTCGGGCTGGGAATCGTGTGGGGCGCGACCGCGTTCTGGAACGCCCCTGCCATCCAGATCCGCCTCTACGGGCTTTCAGCGGCCCTCGCACCTCAGGCGCTGGCCCTCAACACTTCGAGTAACTTCCTGGGCGTCTCGCTCGGCGGCGCGCTCGGGGGACTCATCGTGGCGGGGTTTGGAGTCTCGCACATTCCGCTGCTGAGCGCTGCCTTCGGTGCTGCTGCATTGGTGCTGCTGAGCGGGGCGCAACGATGGGGCTTCTCAGCGCGGACTTGAACTACCGCTTCACGGTTCGCGGCAGGGTTGTAGACGCCAGGGAGGACTCAAGCCTGTCGACTTGGGTCAGTCAACGTACTGAAGCTCGTACGAATCGGCGCTGACGCACGCCACGGCGCCGATGTGGTCCTTGCCGACGAATTCAGGCTCCAGGTCGAAGAGCTGAACTTGCGTGACGGGAAGGTCGGCAGGCGCAGTGGGCCAACTCAGTCGAGCTGGCTGAACATAGGCGTCGAGTATCTCTAGGCCGCTCATCGAAGTGGCCAGACCCACGCGCGCGGCCTTCAGGATCGCTTCCTTGCGACACCAGCGGCGCGTCTGCGCCAGCCGGGCTACCACCGATTCGGTTGTATCCCCGTCCTCTGCCCGCTCTCGAGGGGAGAATGCTAGCGAGGCTATCCGTTTGACTCGGTCGAAGGAATCGACGCCCTCAACGTCGAGGCCAACCTTCGCAGACGAAGGAGTGATGGCCAGAACGGCCAGACCCGCGCTGTGGCTCAGCGACATCGTCCACTCGGACGCGAAACCTCCACCGGGCTCCGTCGGACCATGGCTACCGCTTCCGCATCCGGGGCACCGTCGGACCAGCCTGACGTCGACGCCGCAAACCGCACGAAGTGCACGGCGCTGCAGGTGGACTCCAGTAGAGAATTGGTCGCGGTCCGACGCCCGACGGTACCTCGCCCACCGGTCCTTCTCGATGTGATCGAGACTCTCGGAGAAGTCTCGAATGCTCTCGCGCCAGATGAGGCATGCTGTGGTCTCGCGCGTCGACCTGGGTCGCACCGGACTAGCGATCTGTGCTTCGACGGGGGCTTCTGACGCTTGTCACGACGGATTGCCCCACGTTGAGAACCTGGATGTTGCTCGTTCCCTCCATGAACTCGATACCGCGAGCGTCTCGTACCGCCTTGTCGAGGGCGGGATTGTCCAAGCGGGCTCGCGGCCCAAGCAGGGAACAGAGATCCAAAGTCACCCGTTCCGCTTGACGACAGAGGCTTCGCTTTGCAGCCGAAGCGAGCACACCGTCTCCCGTCTCGTCGGCCGCTGTCGCTGCGCGGACGACAAGTTCCCGACTGCTGAGCAGCTCTGTTTCTATGCAGCGCAATCGGTCCCGTAGCTTCGGAACCTGCATGCCGGCCAGCGCTTCGACCACGGTGTCGAAGGCGTTCCACGAAACCCCTAGTGCGAGCGCGGCAACACCTGGGCGCAGTTGATTAAACACTTGTAGGCTCGCTCGTATCCCTCTCTGCCCACGCGGAAGGTGGGCTCCGAGTTCGGCATCCGGCTGCAGAGCTACATCCTCGAATGAGATGTCGCTGATCTGCGCCGCACGGAGCCCGATCGTCGCAAGCGCGTCGGCTTTGACGCCGGAGGCCGTCGGATCGACCACATACGCTCCGATCGAGAGCGGGCTCTTTCCTCGACGCGCGAAAACTACACCCGTCGTCGCGCGCGTCCCGTTTCCTATGTAGCGCTTCCGGCCATTCACACGGAGCCGACCAGAGTCGTCCTCGGTGATCGCGGTGGTCAACGATCCGGCATCCGAACCGCGCTCGGGCTCGGTCAAGGCGAAGCAGCTCCATGTCGGGCAGTCGAGGAATGGTGCGAAGAAGTCCTCTTTTTGGTGCGCCGTACCGAGCATGTCGACCAGGAGGCCCGCCATCGACGGGCCGGGAGCCGACAGAAAGACACCGACGTCTCCCCTGGCGAGTTCCTCCATGACGATGGTTCGGTCGACGGCACGCCGGAGATCGAGTTCTCGCCTCACGTGACACTGTTCGGCTCTCCGAGCCGACGGCGGGATACCCGCGGTGCTCATCACTTGGACACCCTCGAGGTCGACGAAACGGAGCGAGTTGGCGGGTTCGGCTTCGAGCAACATGCCCGCATACCGAAACTCGCGACCCCACTCTCGTGCACGCTCTCGGAGGCTTGATGACTGTGCGCTCGCGCTCAAGGCTGCTGTTCCTCCTCCGGAGACATCGAGTACGCCAGAAGCTGCTCGCTCACGTTGGCCCAAAGCGCGAAGTCGTCGCGCAGATAGCCGCTTGCTCCGAACAGCCGAAGGACGGCCCTGTCGACGTCAGTGATGCGCCGGTCCACCATCAAGGCCTCCTGGCGGTCGAACGTTGACGAGGCCAGCAGCGCATCTATCTCGAGATGTTCAATAGCCACTTCTCCGAGCTGAGCCTTAACCAACTGTTGCAGTAAGATTGTCGATTCCCCGGTCCGACGGTTGCGGAGGTGTGCGACTACCAGCCCGACGAGCCGTTCGCTGAACCCCAGGCGCGCGTGCAGAAGCGAACGGAGGAAGTCGTCCTGGACGCGAGTTCCGAGGGTCCCGACGGCATCTTGCGGGGACTCTGCCAGCGCACCGCACCAGGTAGTGAGATCCCACGGGCGGCTACCTGTGCGCCAGGCTCCGGGGTGGTTCCGCGACACGATCGCCAGCGCCTCGGCTAGACCTGCAGATCGCGCCACCGACTGCGCTTCGATGTGATGTGGACCGGTCACGGGATTCCCGTTCCAGGTGAGAGTAGCCCGCAGGCGACGAGGGTCTGCGCCTCGGGATCGAAATCCATCAAGATGATGGGCACGGGAGCCGATTGTCCGAATCGTCGGGCCGCTGCTCGCCAAACCGCGGTGGCCGGCTGCCCGACGTCCCCCAGGATCACCTCTCGCTCGGTTCGCGCGCTGACCGCGGTCGCATGGTCGCGGAGCGCATGTCCAAGCACGAAAGCCGCCGCGAAACCGTCCCGTTCGGCTCGCTCAAGACTGGACTCTGCGAGCTGTAGGACCGTCCGCTCGACAGCCTCGGGATGGACTGCGGCGCTGACGAAGCGCCGGTCGATGACCGTCTCACTTTGCTCGGAAGGTTCGACCACGAGCAGGACGCAGGCGCCGCGGTCCACCCGCTGAGACTCGGACGAATCCGGGGCGTAGGGATAGGTGGCGTTCTCCGCGACAAGCACGAGAGCACGCCGATAACCGTGACGTGAAGCGAATCGACGCGCCAGATCAACTGCAGTGAACGAGACCAAGGGACCCTCGTCGCAGACCGCGAATCCAGCGGCAGCCCCGGGACTCTGCGAAGCGACCATAGTGACGGCTGGAACATCACCTGGGATCAGATCGGGCGTGTGGTGGGCAACGATCACCAGCTGGGCGTCCTGCAACTCGGGGTGCTTCTCCGCCGTGGCCCGAACCATGTCGGTGAACGAGGTCCCGAGTGCCTCCGCGACCTGCAGCGGCGACACCTCGACACCGTGCGCCGACATCGCCGCCTGATACGACTTGACCATCGTCTCGCCGACGATTCGCGTCTGACCGCCGTCGAATTCAAGAGGTATCGCCTGCGTAACCGCGAATTCGCTCCTCCCCCTCTCGGGCGGCATCGAAGCGATTCCGGCGGCGTACATTTATTCCTCCGTCTCTTTCTGCAGGAAGTCGGCAAGCGTGCCGATGCTCGAAAAGTCCTTCATCTCCAGATCTTCCGAGTCAATCTCCACCCCTAAGCTTGCTTCGACACCCATGAGGACGTCGAACACCCCTGTCGAGTCAAGACCGATCTCGTTGAACAGCGACGTGTCTTCCGTGATGTTCTCCTGGGGCGCACCCAGGGTCTCTTCGAGCGCATCAGTGATCGCCGCGATGACTCGTTCGCGGTCCGGCACATTCTCGTTCTCCATGGCCAGCCTTCCCTTTTCTGCTCGTCTGAGCACTCACAGTTTTAGTTGATTGGTTCATCTAGGCCGTGTCGACCAGGATTTGGCGGGCAAGAAGATCCTCGGTTGAATCCGCTGCACGGATCAGGTGAGCCTCCCCATCTCGCAGCAGCACTTCAGTCGGGAATCCGTGGCTGAGGAACAGCCCAGGCGAAGCCGATGGGCCATAAGCGCCCGAGCGGAGCACGGCGACGAGGTCACCCCGCGTGAGGTCGGGCAGCTCCGCCTTCTTGACAATCAAGTCGTTCGGGGTGCAGAGCGGACCTGCGAGGTTCCAGGTCGAAGTGGGCGTTCCGGCCTCCGCGCCGACGACGACAACTGGGAAGTTCCGCTTCACGAAGGAACCGACGCCTCCCGCGGCGGCATGATGGTTCGTCCCGCCGTCGACTACTGCGAAGCTTTCACCTCTCGAGGTCTTGGTGTACAGCACGCTGGTGACATAAGCGCCGGCAAGCGCCGTGAGGTACCTTCCCAACTCGATCGCCACTTCAGTCTCAGGGTGGGAGCCTACGTGTAGGAGTGCCGCTTCGTTCACCCCGTCGGCCACCGTTTGCAGGTTTATGGGAGATTCGCCTTCGAAGTAAGGAACACCCCAACCCCCACCCACGCTGACGAATTTGAGAGGGAATCGCTGAATCGCTGCTATTCGACGGGCCATCTCGAGGATTCGCCTCGTGTTCTGCACGATCGCAGGCTCGTTAAGGATGCGGGTCCCCATGTATGCATGGACGCCTAGGACGTCAACCGAGGCGAAGCGCGCGCGCAGATCCACAAACTCGGCGAGTTGCTCCTCGTCGATACCGAATTGGCGAGCCTTGCCTCCCATCGTCAACCCCGATCCCTTGAGTTCGAAGCTCGGATTGACCCGCAGGACGACCTTAGTCCGTGTCCCCATACTGTAGGACGCGTCGTTGATGCGCTCGAGTTCCTCAAACGACTCGCACACGATCGCTCGGATGCGAAGGTCGATGCAAGCGGCGATCTCTTCGTCCGTCTTTCCGGGGCCAAGGAAGATTACGTTCTCAGCAGGGTGTCCAGCGTTGATTGCTGTGCGCAGCTCCGCCAAGGAGGAGACTTCCGCTCGCGTGCCAGCTCGCATTAAAGTTGAGACAACGCTCACGTTAGGGTTTGCTTTGAGGGAGTAGTAGATGGAGATTCGCTCATCGAGCGCGGTGCGCACTGACCGAGCGGTGGACGAGAGCACGTCCGCGTCGTAAACGAACATCGGGGTTCCATACTTCGCTGCGATCGCCTCGAGGTCTTTGCTAGCGCTGATTTCCGACTTCATGCTGCCCTCCCGTACGAACGCTCGAGGCGAGCGCTGATTTCGGCGTCCAAGCGGTCGACGGCCTCGGCGTCCTGCCCGACGATGACGCCATACAAGCGCCCCTGCGTAGATGCGCGTGGTCGAGCCGCCGGAGCGGATTGCGCTTCAAAGTCACCGTCGCCGAAGGCGGCATTGACTGTCGCGAAGTTATTAATGACCAGCCCGGCGGGCCGCTCCGCTGTGAACAGACATTCCGCAAGCAAGCCCTGGAGTGTGAGGTACGTCAGCGGGGCCCCCAACTGCAACGTGAAGTGCTTAGCCCTCGCGACGGCGTTCTGGGCGTCCACTCGTTGATCGATCTTCGCCTGGTAGGTCGACATGTTGAACCGAGCGTTGATTTCGAGCATTGGGTACACAACACCCGCGTCATCGATGATCGAGTCGACGCCGACCACTCCGAAGTACCCCTCGCTTCGAAGCTTGGACGCGATCCGCTCCGCGGTGAGTTCGATCTCATCGACGTGCGCGGCACTCAATGCGGCCGGATAGGAGTGCCCCAGGTGCACGCCCCGAGCAGTCTCGGCCAACTTGATGAAATCGAAGTGAGTCGCACCGTCCCTTCCTAGAGTGAATTGGAAGTTGAGGTCGACGCTCTTGTTGACCCACTCCTCCACGGAGAACATCGCGCGGCCACCGTTCGACTCAGCTCGCTGGGTGACAATGGCGTCGAGGCGGTTCAACCGCTGCTCGGACTTCACGACGGCGATGCCCTTGCCGGACACACCGTAGGCCTCCTTGACGACGGCGGTCCTACCGTCTTGGAGCAGCGAACGTGCGGATTCGACTGCCCGCTTCCAGTCGTCCAGGTCTTCCGTGGCGACACCGGCGGGCTGCCGGATGCCCATTGAGTCCGCCAAGCGACGGCTGAAGACCTTTCCGTTGACGCGTCGGCAGACGTCGTCGCTCGGACCGGCAACGGCAATGCCGATGTCACGGCAGAGGTCAGATTCGGCCACCGACAACGAGTGCGGGAGCATCATCACCCCCTCGCCTGCGAGCCTCGACGCCTCCCGCAGAGTGCTGGGGTTGTTCCGTGCGTCAGTAGTGATCTTCGACATCGGGGAGTGCTGCCCGACGACGAGCATCTTCGGGACCTCGAACCCTTGACGCTCGATACCCTCGAGGTACGCCGGGTCCGGGGCCTCCTTGAGTAAGACAGTGTCCTCGCCCTCGGCGAGCCAGATGCCGAACTCGTCCATTCGGTTGACGATCGCGGCGGCGTTCTCTGAACCCACCCTGGGGAGAGTCGTCTCACCTTCCGCCCAAGATTCCTCCACCTCGAAGTTGGCGAGGAGCATCGTCCTGCTCGCGGCGGCTCCAGTGGTAGCTTTCTTAACTCGTTGAATGAAGTCCATGGCCCTATCCGCTCTCCTTACCAATCAAGGGTCGTCAGTGCAGCGGACTAGTGTTTGAAGACTGCTGCCGCAAAGGTCGCTCCAATTCCCACAGACGTAACGAGGAAGAAGTCGCCGATTCCCAGCGACCCCTCGGTCATGACGCTCTTCAAGTTGATGAACGAGTCCGCCGAGAAGCAATGGGCGGTCTCCGCGATGTTCGCCGTGTGGATTTGCTCGGATTGGAGCCCGAGGGTCCGGCCCATGCGGATCCCAACGATCTTGCTCACGTTGTGCGGCAGGTACAGGTCCAGGTCCTGCACGCTGAGGCCGGCGGCTTCGAGAGCGGCGTTGATCACTCGCAGTAGCGAGGTGGAGTAGATCTCCCCGAAGACCAGCAGAGCCTCGTCGGTCATCGTGAGGCCGGACCCGGGAACGGCAATGGTGTCGGCGGCGTAGCCAATCATCTGATTACGTCCCGGCCGTGCGCTAACGAGGACTGCCGCCGTTGCTTCCCCGAGCACCGCCACGCTCGGGATGAGCTGACTGGAAGCGCCGTACGTCTTCTCGCCCGCAAGAATCAGCGCGAGTGCGTCGTCCTCACACTGCTCGAGGAGATCCCCGGCAAGTTCCATCGCAAGTAACCCGGAGGCGCAGGCTTGGTCGGTGATCGAGAAGGCCTGAGCTTCCATCAACCCCAGTTGCCGTCGGAGATCGAGCATCGGATTGAGTGGATACGGAGACGTGCTGCGAATCGTCCTGGGACGGATCACTAACTTCACCCGCTCAGCAGCGAGAGCAAAGTGCTCTAGGTCGTCGACGGCGCGGTGTAGTAAGTCTACTTCGGTTGCGCTGGCGTCGAAGCAGACGCGATCAAAGCCGAATCCGCGCTTGTAGCGTCTGAGTTCGACGTCGCTCAGACCAAGCGATTCCTGCCGGTCGCTCAGCGCGATCTGTGCCGGGATGTGCACCCCGATGTCGACGATAGACGTCACAGTATTTCGCCCCCCTGGCCTCTGTGTTCCTGGCGCGGACGATTCTAAGAGGCAGCTGAACCGAACCGTTGACGTCGCGTTGACGCATCGCTGACGTCTCGCTGACCACCGAAAATGACCGACCCCGGGTGCGCCAGCTCTCGCTGGGCGAGAATGGCGTCGTGCAGATTTTGAAGCCGTTCGCTCGGCTCGATCCCGAACTCGTGGGTCAGGTGTCGTCGGACGTCGCGATACACGGTCAACGCTTCCGACTGTTGCCCTCCGTCGTGGAGAGCAATCATCAACAGCTCGTGGAGGCGTTCCCTATGGGGGTAGATGCCCACGAGGCGCCGCAACTCGGCCGCGGACCCGAATGTCTGCCCGGTGGCGAGGCGGGCATAGGCGCGAAGCTCGTACAGTTCCGCCCTCGTTTCGTCGAGGCGCTGACGTTCCGATTGCAGCAGGTCGCCACCGGACACCCCTTCGAGAGCGGGTCCGCGCCAGAGGCGCAGCGCCTCATCAAAGTGCCCCAGCGCTCCGGCGGGATCGTCCGCGAAGCGGTCTCGGCTGGTGCTCGCAACGCGCCTGAATCGGAGCGCGTCCACCTGGTTCGGATCGACCGCCAGACGATATCCGGACGGCTCGGTGTACAACACCGGCCGCGCGGATCGAGTTCCGGACGGCGCCAGCGCTCGTCGAAGACGCGCCACGGCGGCCTGCAGCGCGTTCCTCGCGTTGCGCAACTCGCCTGCACCCCAGATCTCATCGACCAGATGCGCGGCGGAGACTGTGCGCCCCGCGTTCAACGCAAGCACCGCGAGCACCGCACGCACCCTCGTTGAGCCGATGGGAATGGCCACCCCATCGATCTCGACCGACACCGGCCCCAGCACGTTCACCTTCATGTGTCCCCCTACGGACGCGACGCACGTCCCTCGTGCGCGCAGTACTGCTCATTTCTCGTTCGGCGCTCGTCAACGAAATCGCCGGTCCTCGACAACGAGGGTGCCGTCAAATCCGCGGAGGTCCGTCCGCCTGGGTTTGTGACGACCTCGGCGCAACAAGTCCGCTCCTCAGGCGCAAGCCCATCGCGCCATGAGTGCCGTCGCGGTCTCGAAGTCGGGCTGTCGTGGGCGGTTCAGAAACGCGTGGCTGCTGCCAGGTAGGACGTGGTGCTCGACCTCAACGCCGCTCGCTGTCAGTTCACCCGCGAACGCATCGCCCGACGCGCGCATGTTGTCCCGTTCAGCGTTGACCATCAACGTGCGCGGAAACTCGGCGACATCGTGTCCGCCGGCGAACGCGAAGCGATCGCTCAGCTCTCGAGGGGACTCGACGTAGTTTCGGTTCGCGGCGTTCAACGCCCAAGTCGCGTGCGTGAACCGACGGTGTCCTCGCGACCGTTGACGTCGGTCCCGCACGGCCGGGTGACGGCCATGGAAGAATCCGTACGCGAAGACGCTTCCAACGGGCTGGGAGCCCCCGGCGATCAAAGCGAGCGTTGCTGCCGCAGCGAGACAGGCGCCCGCGCTCGCGCCTCCCAGGATGACGCCGCCCCGCGAACTCTCCTCGACCCGCGCGAAGGCGTCTAGGACATCGACCAGGGCGAGTGGGTACCTACCACGACCGCGCGGTACTCGGGAATGTCGGCGAGCGAAACAGGGGAAGGGCGCCAAGCGGTATCCCACGGTCGCGACCTGCACACCCTGGCGCGCGAGAGCCTGAGCCACTGCATGGGCTTCCGGCTGACGCGGACTTCCGCGGAAGAAGCCGCCGCCGTGCAGCCAGAGCATCGTCGGCCCTGCATACGTTTCTTCGGCCGGCTCGGGCGGGTACCAGTGCAGGGCGACGGGCCAATCGGAATCCTGCGTCCACTCCGGCCGCCGCGCGGTGACCGGGCGCCTGTGCGTTGGGCGAGCGGCGCGACGTGAGATGTGCTCCTCGGGCCTCACGCCCGCTCCCCCTCGAGCCGAAGCCTGGCACTCCCTCTCGACGTTGCGCCGCCGGGTCCTCGCTCGGCTTCGACTCCGCGTGCGATCAGTGCACTCGCCGCTGTTGCTCCTTCGGGCGTCAACTCGAACAGCCGGCGACGCGCACCAGGGCGCTGGTTGTCGGGCTCCCAGCTGGAGAGAAGCCAGCCGGCGTTTTCAAGACGCGCCAGAATCGGGTAGACCGTGCCAGTAGGACGACCAGTTGCCTTAACGAGCAGGAGACCCCACATCGGCCGCCCTCCGTCGACCAGGGCGCCGAGGACGTCGACGGTGGCTCGCGTGACGCGGTCCAAGCGATGCATCCCGCAACGTTAGCACGAGATATGTAGACGAAAGTCGGGACGAAGCCCGCGGCTCGCTAGTGGCCGACGCCGAAGCCCTGGAGCGGGTGGAAACCGACGGCGCGACCTCCCAGCGGCGTGAGAACCAGAACTCTTCAACGAAGCCGCGGGTGGTTCGTACCAACCGAGGCGCGGTCAACGTCGCGAGCGATCTGTCGCGAACTGCCGACGAGGACCTCATGCGGACCCTTGTCGATCAGATCACAGAGCGGCCGATCCGCGTCATCCGTGCTGGGGACACCTTCCTCGCAGTGCAGAATGACGACTGACACAGAGACCGGGTCAAGCGATGAAGTTGGCCAGTCGTCATCGACCTAGATATGACGGCCACACACCTCGTCGGCCGTTCGCCAGAACTCGGGTCCTAACTGCACGCGGGTCTGGGTAGTGTCCCCCGCAGCCGCCCGTGGCCCAAGTGGGAGGGGGCCGCGGCAGCGGTTTCCGGTCCGCTTTTTGGAGGACAACCGGTCACGATTTGGCAACACCTACGTGATCTGACACCAAGCTACTTTGCGCCGAGTCGTCGGACGGATACATTGAAAGCTCAACTGAACGAATGAGGGGGGACTTTGAAAACTTCAAGGACATTGCTTGGGTTGGGGATAGTTGGCTGCGTAGCCGTATCCATAATGTTTACGGCACCGGCAAACGCTAGCGAGGGCGACAGCGCAGCTGCCGTGGCGGATCGCGTAGCCCCGGAGCTACTGACGGGAGCAGTGGCAATCGGTGAGAGTTCGACCGGATTTGCCGCTGACGCCAGCAGTACCGATGTCGCATACCCGAAGTCGACGACTGGTGTCATCGATGTTCGATCGCAAGTGGGAGACATCATCCGGCAGTACTCGGTCGGCATCCCTACAACTGCTGCACCGGCCGAGCTCCACGAAGAGGCGAACGCCGTGAGTTACGACAACGGAGACGGCTCGTCGACTCTGTCGACGACGCGCGACGATGGCGCAGTGGTCATCGGCACTACGATCGCTTCGGCGGACGCGCCGACCTCCTACTCCTACCCGGTTACCCTTCCGGACGGGCCAGCGAAGCTGACGCTCGAGGATGACGGTTCGGTGACTGTTTCTGACCAACACGGAGACGTCGTTACTCACTTCCTCGCTGCATGGGCTCTCGACGCGGACGGCGCCGACGTGCCGACCAGCTACGACGTCCACGAGAACGTCATCACCCAGGAAGTTGAGCACCATGGGGCTGCTTACCCGGTGGTCGCCGACCCGACGTCGTCGCAGTACTTCAGCAAGGTTGTCGTCGACAAGACGTCGAACAAGCTCGGAACTATCGTTCACGTGTACAAGGGCCCGAACATGCCGCCGAGCGGGCGCGGCAGCGGCGATGCAATCTACAATGATTACAAGACTCTCGTCTCATCAAGCTACGAAGGTCGGAAGTGGCGGGACCAGCTTGTCTGCCACTGGGCTAACGCGTGGAACAAGACGCCTTGGAATCTGGACGCCTGGCGACCGGACGTGGGGTACACCAAGACCGTAATAGCTCTATGCAACCCGAATCCGTGAGGGATATGCCATGAATAAGAACGTGAAGATCTCGCTGATCACTCTTGTGGTCGGGGTACCGATGCTGGTCGGTTCAATGCTGCAGGCTCAGGCACTTTTTGCTCTAGCTGACCGCACAGGCCTCGATCCTTCGGTGGGAGCATTCACCTTCATTCTTGTCGTGGCTTCCACTGTGACAGTAGTTTTCGGCATCGGATTCGCGCTCACAGCGTTTGTGCAGCACGTGGAGAGAAGCCGGACGCCCGCTGCTCACTAAGGCATCAAAAATTGACTGCCCGCTCGGATCTGAGCGGGCAGTCAACTTTTGGTGCCAGAGCGTGGTGGCGATGGTAAACCAGCCAGATCCGTTCTTGCTCAGCGTCGCACTCGAACGTGCACGGTGTCCAAGGGCAGGCGTTCTTCCGCAACCCGGCCAAGGCGTCACTCCGGCAGGTCGCCATCCGCCGAGCGAATCGGCCTCCGGATACCGCCGCGCAACAGACGACGGCCATAAACGGGACGGGTGGCTCTTCCCGCCCCGGTTAGGATAAGCTCTCGATTCACGCGAGGATGGGGGGTACGGGAGCAGGTTCGAGAACTGAATCAGCTGCCGCTCGGAAGCGCGAAGGCCCGGCTCGTCGCCGCGCAACTCATCGACACTCACCGACCACCCTCAGCGGGGCACCGCAGATTGAGCCCAACGCACGTCCAAGAAACCATAGGGTCATCACCATGACGCAATGGATACCCTGTCGCGAGGACCCCGGCACCCGCGAGATCCTCATTGACGGCATTCCGTCACACATGAAACCGGCGCTTCTAGAATTTTTGAGGCCGCACTTCGCGAGAGCCTCACGCGCCACGTCCGAGTGGCCATCTCGCCGCGAACCGCTCCTCATGTTCGACCTCGTAGCTCGCTGATAGCCGTCTTACATCGACCACCTCGACGGCTCCTCCTGGCCGGGGTTCTTCAACCGACTGCCAGAAGAGGCTTCTCGACCTCGCCCGTTGGGTGGTGCATCAAAACAATCGAGCGGTCGCTCAGAGCATCGACCGCGTGCTCAAAGCAGCGGGACCGACGTGGACGATCGGGAAACGAAACGGCAACGACGGTCTCGTCCGACGCATGCCGGAGAGTGTGCAGGTGGCCGTCGATGCTGCTATCTCGCACAGCTCATCGGGGAGGCTGCTCGGCGAAGCGTGGCTGCTGCATACGGCCGCGTGCCCGATCCCGAGGAAGCGTACGAGAAGGCCGTCAAGGCAGTCGAAGAAGCGGCCGCGCCGGTGGTGAGCCCGAAGAACTCGTTGACGACGCTCGGCACCATCATCCGAGACATGAAGGCGCAGCAGGATTGGGCGATCGACCTTCCGGGTCGGGCGACAGACGTCGCGATCCCGTTGGCTGAAGCGCTTTGGAGTGGGCAGGAGTCCGCGCGCTTCGCGCCTTGCGACGCGCCTAAATCGAAGGGGGACGCAAGGAAGCCGGCGGCGGAATGTCCCGTCCGAGACGGCCGCGACGGGCCATCTCGGCGGTGCCCGCGAGCAATCTCGGTCGGACAGGGATAGCACATGCCCTCAGGGCGTTGAAGGAGTCGGCAGCCGGTTCGCCATCCAGCCTCGCTTGGGATCCGGCTTGGTTCCCGGGCGCTGGCCAGGCGACGCGACACCCCTCACTTGCTCCTGATGAAGGATCACGTCTACACCAAGCCGTTGGCTAGGGACCTGCGCGGGCCACTCGAGGAGAAGCCGTGCGCTCAGGTCGCGACCGGGAGCCGCACTTGGGTGCGTCGTCGTCTTTCACGAATCGCGCCCCGGACAGATCCTCCTTCTCATCGCGGTCCGGACCTGAGGAGCGGTACCGCTCCTTCCAAGCGCTCGCGCTCACGGACGGCAGCTCGCGCGAGGATTCATCCGGCGCAGAGAGGCTGGGCGCGGATAGGCGCGCGCGCGCGTAACGGCTCGCCGAGAGCGGCCGATTGTGACGGTCATGGATGTAGTCGGCGAATCGAGTCTCCCCAGCGTGCTTCGCGGACCCTCGGGAGATGCCATCGTGCCCGCGCACGCCCTCGGGGTGCCGCAGCAGTCCCTTGCGATGTATGCCCGCTGGTGGCAGCTCGAAGCATGGGTACGCGACCTGGCCTACATGGAGCTGCGGGCCGCATTCGGGGCTGAATGGACGGACGCGGTCAAGCGAGCCCAACGACGCGAGGAGCGTGACGCCTCGTTCTCACACATGACTGGGGTCGACAACGAGAATCCACTCGCATACCTCGATTACTCGCAGCTCGTGCAGATTATCCGTGAAGATTGGAACCTGTTTGCGCCGTCCCTCTTCGAACAGACTGCATGGGAGGGCCGCCAGGCCGAGCTTTTGCAGATTCGTCACCGGATCGGCCACATCAGGCGCGCAAACCGAGACGACCTTGCTCGTATTGAGCAGACTCTGCGTGACCTTGAGGCGGGCGCGTTCATAGCCATGTCCGATTACAACTCTCGGTGGCGTCCGCCGACCACCGGAGCTGATGCGGTCACTGATGGCTGGGTCCGGGGCAATCACCCCACCGCACAGCGACTGACGGAGCACGCCCAGCGGCGATACGACATCGAGTACCAGGTTCAGTTCAGTGCCCGACCGTGGGCGACCGAACCGTTCGAGTACGGTGCCGGGATCCTGTGTCACGTCGACTTCCACGCTGGGCAGCGCACGATCGACGTTGCGCAGCTTTGGCGTGATCTGCGAGCCCTCGGGTTGCTCAAGTACGTCGTCGCCATCGATGTGGGGAACGCGACGTGGGTAGGCGTCACCTTCTCGGGCGCTGATGACGCCGATGTCGTCTCCGACGCGATCGGGAAGACGTTCGAAGTGGTTCTGCAGGTCAGCAGCCCCGGGTATGACCCCGGACGATGGGCGAAGCGCGAGCAGTCGTATCGGCAGATCGATTACCGCGTCCGCGTGGACACCGGGTGGAACATCGTCGCCGCGGACACTCTGCCGATCAGCAACTTCAACGCTGGTGGAGGGGTTGAGTTCCCTCCGTCGCGGACGTGATGGGCGACGGCGAGGAGGATCGCAGGCGAAGTCGGCCATGATCAGGTTCGAGGTTCGAATATTCGAGCGCCGTCTGCTATTCTCTAAGCATGTCATCGAGCCTCGCCGACCGCGCCGCACTGCTGCGCACACTTCGAGTCGCTCATGGGCTCACGCAGGCGGACCTGGTGGAAGCGACGAAGATCTCGCAGGCTGCTTTGTCGAAGGCGGAGCGAGCACGCGAGGACCTCGACTCAGACCGATGGGCAGCGCTCGAACGCGCGCTCGCTGTGCCCTCCGGTGCGTTTGCGGATGCTCCCGTAGCGCGTTCGGATGCGAGGGTGTTCCACCGGAGGCAGAAGACGACCCCGGAGACCGCGCTGAAGCGAATCCGAGCTGAGCTTGATCTGACGAGTCTTCGAGTGAGTCAGCTCCTCGGCGACTCGGCCACGTCGACGCGGCTGCGTCGTCGATTGCTTCCGGAGGATGGTTTCGACACCCCCGCGGACATCGCTGCCCTTGTCCGGCGGGACCTTGACGTTCCAGCCGGCCCCATCGGCGATCTCACCGCGGTCGTCGAGGCGGCCGGCGTGGTTGTTCTGAGCACGGACCTTGATTCGGCGCAGGTCGATGCGATTGCGGGCTGGCCAGACAACACCGTTCCGATCATTCTGGTGTCTCGGCACACCTCGGCGGAGCGGCAGAGGTTCACGCTCGCTCACGAGCTTGGTCATGCGGTGATGCATGACACTGCCGCTTCGCCGCTGCACGAGCGGCAAGCGGATGCTTTCGCAAGCGCCTTCCTGATGCCCGAGCGGGAGTTCCGTCGCGACTGGGCAGGATCTGACCTGGACGCCTTACTTCGACTGAAGCGCCTCTGGCGCGTGTCGTTGGGCGCCGTCATCCGACGGGCGTTCGATCTGGATTTGGTGTCGGATCGGGAGTACCGGGGACTGAACGTCACCCTCGCAACCACTGGGATGCGCCGCCGTGAACCGGAGCCGCTTGCCGTCGAGATCCCAACGATGTTGCGGCGAGCCGTCGAGGACGCGCTCAGCAGCGACGTCACCGCCGAGCAGCTTGCCCGCTCCGCTTACATGCTTGAGCCCGAGTTCCGTGCCACCTTCTTGGAGGATCCGCACCATGCCTGACCAATACAGCGTGATCAGCAATCAGAACCTCCGGGGTGCCCTCCGAGCGAGCACGCCCGCCCGTGGCGTCGAGGTTGGCGATGCACGTAGTCTGCTGCGCGGACGTCAGCTCTTCGTGCTCGGCGAAGAGGTCATCGACGCTGCGCCGTGGGTTTCAGCTTCTGCGAGTGGGATCGTGACGACCGGCGCGTACGGGGTTCGACAGGCACGGCAGTTAAAGGATGCGCATCCGTCGCACGCGCTGATCATCGAGCCGACCCGTATCGAGGGCGAATCCGGCTACTGGGCGAACCCGGAACAACCGTTTTACCTCGGTGACCCGAACATGATGATCCGGCCGACCCTCGATGAGGCCCTCACGGAGATGCGTGCTGCTCACAGCGCAATTGCGATCACGCCAACCGGGCAGTTCAAGGTGGGTGACTCCGACTCCTTAAAGACCGCACTGTCGATGGTGAACGACGTCGACCGGACTGATACCGCGTTCCTCATTCCCATCAGCGGAGCGGTCCTCGATCGGGAGGACACCGTTCGTCAGCTCATCGCAGTCATCAATCGCAGCACCCACCCTGTGCTGCTTGCTCTGACATCTGACAAGAACCCAGTCCACAACGAGCGCCGTCGCCGCGCATACCGGCGCATCTTCGAGGAAGCCACGAACATGGTGATCCCGTGGCGTGTGGATCTGAGCGGCTTCGACGCGCTGGCTCACGGAGCCGTAGGCATGGCAGTCGGGGTGATCCCATCGAAGCGACGCCTGACCCCTGTCGGCCGAAAGGGTGGCAGCGCTGCGGACCCCTCGGACATGGCACCGCACATGTTCATCGGGGACCTGCTGCGATTCGTCCGATCCACCGAGCTTCGTCGACACTGGTTCGTTGACGTGGAGAGCATCGCCTGCCTCTGTGCGATCTGCGAGAACCAGCCGATCGACCGGCTCTTCCATAGTGACGAGGACCGGCTCACCGGACACCTCCACAACGCCCTGGATCTGCAGCGCCTCCACGACCAGACATTCGGACTCTCCCCGACCGATATCGGTGCGTGGTGGGCCGATCAAGCGGCGGCAGCTTTGGACGCCTACGCACAGCTGGAGTCCTACCTCGGTCGCGCGGTGTCGATTCCCGACGAGGTGATGTTCTGGAGCGAGCGCTGAGGTGATGATGCTCGCGCAGTGCCGTTCGGGAACAGGTCAGCTTCGGACAGCGTCAACGAACTGTCGGTAGACCGTCTCGGCGAAGAGCCAGCGAGCGGCGGTGAATCGTCGCGGGTTGAACGTGTCCGCGTCGATGATGACGCGGGCACCGCTGCCATCTTCGATGGTGAGTCCGATGCCGTAGTGGCTGGCTTCGATGGAGGCGGCCAACTCATCCGGCACTCCCCCCGCCATCACAATTTTCCGAGGGCCGTAGCCGTTCCATCGGTGGGCTGCCCGCATGGCTAACAGCCATCGCGAAGAAGCGATCTCGATCTCGACGACCCGAACGGGGACGTCCACACGTCGGCAAGCCCACACGTCGCCATCAGGGTCGGCGAAGATGTCCACCGTGCTAGCCGAATGCGATGCCAGGTCGATCGCGACATCCACGAAGCGTGGTGGTACTGGGGCAAGGTCGTCTGTCGGCAGAGCCAAGAGCATCGCGAGTGCTCGTTCATCCTCGATCGCAGCCGTGCCAACCTGCTCGCGTCGTGCATGCTCCTCCGCGTTGACCGCGTACGTAACCGTGATGCGGGAGCCGAAGACGTCGGCGGTGTGACGGCAAAGCATCTCGCCGGGCAACAGTTTCGCGGCGTCACCTAGCGCGACTGCTTCCAGATGCACGTCCTTCACCTCTCTACCTCGATCGCCGCGTTCAACAGCGCGGACGCCGCGGCCCAAAATGGGTGCCCCTCGGCACGACGGTACCGTTGAGGTTCGGTCCGGCTCACACGGTCTAGCCGATCGAGCAGCCGCACCCCTTCGAGGTCCACGATGACGCGGCGGACAGCGGGCTGAGTCAGTTTAAGGTCCGCTTGCAGGACGGTCGCGTCCGTCTCTGCTGGCCCCTGGCCGATCGCGGTGGCCACACGCAGGAAGTGGACGTCGTTGAACAACGTCTTGGACCACGTTCGGGTTGCCGCTTCATGCCGATGCTGCATGCCCCGATTGTAATGCGTAATCCGTTTTTCGTATAGCAGGCTCCGGCGCCAAGTGACAGGTCCATGTCGTGTCATAATCCGCGAGTTCCAGCAGGATCTGGCCATCGCAGCCCCCTGACGCGACCCCACCAGGCTCGGCAATCACGCACGGACCAGCCTCTGTCCGACACCGCTATCGCTGGGGCGCATCTCGGGCTCGGCGTTGAGCGACACCACCCTGCGCGGCGCAGCCGAATGAGCGTGTCCGAATCGGAATGCTTGCAGGGCGTGGGGGCGCCCGCATCGTGCAAGTGTCGAGCAGACCGACTTCGTCATGACGATCTCGGGGCCACCAAAATGGTGCGCTACCGACAGCCCGACGTGGCGTGGTTTCTGCCGGTAGTTGGGTGACGCCGGCCGACCCCGTGCCTCCCGAGGAGAGTCCCGTTGATGACCCCGCCACATCGAATCCAGCAGGTCTTGGGCGCTGCTGACTCGACGATGCAGCGACGCCGACTACCGTTCGGCGCTTGAAGGGAGGCGGTCGTAACCCGGAGAGAGAGGGGTGCATCATGGCCAAGGGCGACATCCGCACCTACAACGAAGATGGTGTCTGGAAGTCCAAGGTTGAGGGCAGCAGGCGCGCTGCCCACGCGGGCGGAACCAAGGCTGAGCAGCAGGCCGTTGGTCGAGGGATGGCGAAGGCTCGTGGTGTCGAGCACACGATCAGCAAGCTCGACGGGGCGGTTGGCGAGAAGAACTCGTACGGGAACGACCCGAACCCGCCGCGAGGATGACGCCCATCCGTCGCCTCACCTCGTGGGACCGGGTGATCTTGGCCCCGGGCGCTGACGGGTTCGTTGCGCGCGGCTGGGCCCCCGCCTGCGCTGACGGGTGTCAGCTGCCGTTGGGCCAGTCGACGTTCTGGATTGCGCGGAGTAGCGCGGCGATTCTTGCGTCCTCAACCGGAGGGAGATCCGCGTCGGTGACGATACCTCCAACGTCCGAGCCTGCCGGATCGGGCACGCTCCAGGTGACGGCCGGCTCCGGAAGGACTTCAGCGGTCGGCGGGAATGCGATGGGCGGAAGAGACGTAGCTGGGTGACGGAACACCGACTCGGCGGCCTCACGCATGATGCAGCTGTTACTTGCCCAGGCCATGTCGTCAGTGAGGGTAGCGGGCGATGCGACGGTGACCCCGAAGCGATGTTCTGGCGCGGTGCCGACGATGAGGTGGGTGGGGCTGATCGGGAGGAACACCGGTGCGCCGGCCGGGAGTGCTCCGTCCCAGCCGACAGTGTTCGTGCGGACTGTGACGGCTGGGCTGTCGCCGGTGAGGAGAACGGGGTGCTTGCCGCGGTGCACGGTCCACTCCCAGTCGGTGAGCATTTGCGCGAGTTCATCGGTCTTGCGCAACACGACGCGCAGAAGCGCGTTGGGGTTGTCAGTCAATGGGGAGAGGCGCTTGTAGGCGGCAGTGGCTTCAGCAATCATCTGTGATCGTTGCGTCGGGTCGGTGAGGTCGCCGAGTGTGGGCTCCTGTGCGAGCGCGTAGTGCAGGAGGGTGAGCGGTCCAACGTCGTCGCCGATCCGCAGCAGTTGGGAGCGGGCAGCCTGGGTGCGAAGCAGGCTCGCTGCCGCGAATCGCGCGAGGGGTCTCCGATCCTCTGTCCTGACGGTGTGCTCGGTCCGAGCGCGAAGGAGGGTCTCCGCGACGGGATCCTCGATGTCCGTCGCGAGCCACTCCTCTACGACGGTGCTCGGTTCCCCGTGGATCGTGACCGTGTAGAACTCACCGCGGACGGACGCGTTCGTGGTGGCAGTGCGGTGCTCCGCGCCGGACCGGTGGAGTTGCAGGAGCTGCCCGGCGCCATCGGCGAAGCCCTGCAGGAGCACCCGGGCTACGGTGTGATGCCGCCGTTGCACGTTGTTTCCCACGTCACCATTCTCTCCGATCCTCACATGCGGCCGACGGACCGCCACTCGGCGGGCGGACGACTGCGGGAACGGTGGATCGTCGACGCGAGATCGCGTCGGGGTGGCGCGCGGTCGATGCCGCCACCTGTTCGATCAGGCGCTGGGCAGGTCGTTGAGGCTGGCGCCGGGCAGGGCGATTCCGGAGAGCCACTGCGAGATCGAGAAGGCCTGCGCGTCGGACAGACCGCACAGGTAGTCGCGAATCCCACGGTAGTGGCCGAGGGTGAGCGGTTCACCCTCCGGCAAGACGGCCGCGTTGACCTGGAGGGCGTCTTGCAGGCTTGGCGGCAACGTGCGAAGGTCGGTGGCTTCACGCACCCATGCGACGAGGTTGTCGAAGAGCGAGTTGAGCGCCGCGGTTTGCGCGCGCTGCAGCCGTCCGACTGCCGGGCTGGATACGAGGAAGCGCTTGGTGATGAGCTTCATCACTTGCATCTCATGCCAGGGCGCTTCACCGAGGTACACGGGCGGCATGCCGACTTCATTGTCGCATCGGATAGCTCCGAAGAAGCGGTCCACCTTGTGGCTGAGCTGTTGACGGACGATGAGTTCGAAGTCGCCGGGGGTCCAGGTGCCGCCCGGGTTGCTGCTCATCCTGTCGAACAGTCCGTATACCTCGCTGATCGCCGCGACAAACGAATTCTGATCAAACTGCTTGTAGTCCCGCTGAAGCTTCGCCACGGCGTCGACGAAGACGTTGGAGTCGCCGTTGAGGTCCTCGCCGCCCTCCAGCTGGAGGCGGGCGCGGGACAGTTCTTCTCGGACGCGTTCGATCTTGATCGTGCCGCTGACGCAGAAGTCCTCTAGGTCGTGGATCGAGTAGGCGATGTCGTCTGCAAGATCCATGATTGACGCTTCGAGGCTCTGTTGCGGGCGCGCCTTCGTGGCGCCGTAGTCGACATCGTCGTCGTTCGGCATGACCGCGGTGCGTGCTTGCTGCAACGCGTCCCGTTCGGACGAGTAGGCGCTGAACTTCACGTGCGGTTTGCCGTGGGGGAGAAAATGCCCATCCGGAGTAGTGGTGGCCTCGATGTCCCTGACCCAGGGATACTTCGCAATTGCTGCGAGCGTGACGTTGGTCAAATCCAGCGACGCGTTTCGTCGTCGCCGTGCAAGTACCGTCACAATGCGCATCGTTTGCGCGTTGCCTTCGAACCCATCCCAGTCGCCTACCGCTTCGGTGCGGAGGCGTTCGTCCAGGATGTGCTCGCCCACGTGCCCGAAGGGGGGATGTCCGAGGTCGTGCGCGAGCCCAGCTGTCTCGCATGCCGTGATGTCGAGACCCCCGAAGTTCAGGACCACATCCGCAACACTCGCGTCAGTGATTGCTCGCCGCGCGACGTGTTCGGCGATCTCTCGTGCGATTGTGCGACTTTGTAGCTGTGGGAGCCGCGCGAGTGCATGTTCGCGGTTTCGAGGTTGGGGCTGACCACTTGCGTGACGCCAGCCAGTCGACGCAGTTCAGGAGAGTAGGCGAGCCGGCCGCGGTCGACTTCGCTCTCGGAGCGGTGGTCCTTCACACTGCCCGGATCTCGTAGCACCCCGCTGACGCGCGTGTAGCGAGGGACGATCCGATCACGGTCGACGAGCGAGCCGTCGAGACCGACCAGCAGTCCATTTGGCAGCGGTTGCCGCTGCGTCCACCAGCGCTCCAGATGCGCGGGCAGCAAGTTCTCCCCCACGACCTGGTTTAGGCAGGCAGCCGGACCGTACCCGCGAGGTAGTCGATGCTGACCTCGTCATCGATCTCGGCCTCGCTCAGGGCGACTTTGATGTCGCTTGGGATGGTGGACGCGGTACGGACATGGCTGGCGGCGATGCGCCAGTACGAGGAACGGTCGCTTTCAGACGTGCCGCTGAAAACAAAAGGTGGCGCTTTCATCGCGACTTTCCCTGGTCCCGACACCCAAGCAACCGCTCCACTGGACCCGTTCACGGAAACCTCTTCCCGCGATGTCCTCGACCTCAACGATGACGCGCTGCGAGAACGGGATCGCGACCGGTTCATCTACGACTACATCGGACCGAGCATCGATACCGGGTTCCGGATCCTCTCCGCATGCGACCAGCGCTACTTCACGATGAGCATCGAAGTCGCTTGGGCGTTCAGCTGGGGCATCCGCGGACTCCAGCAGAAATCGCCTGACATCGCGTATCTTGGCGAACGCGACTTTAAGGGCGTGTGGGGTGGCCGGCGATACCCGGTGGTCGCGATCGATCGGCAATTCGAAGATGCCGTGAACGAAGCGATACGAGGGATGAGTAGCACCGCCACCGTCGACGTTGAGGCCCTATGCAAGGCATGCCTGGAGTCTGACGGTTGGCCATCTCGCATGTACCTCCCGAAGTCGGACTTCGCGCCGTTCAAGCGGCTTCCCGAGGATGCGCTGCGCGAACACCGCGTGCGTGACGTCGACGGGATCGAAAACGTCGCGACCGAACTGGTACCCGCTCCCGAGAACGCCGAGGTGTCACAACTCCCCATGGGAGACGAGGACACCGCCTCGGACCCGCGCGCGTAAATCGCGCTCTTGCACCTCAGGACCCACGGCTGGGTTAGCCCTTGCGCGGGCAGGTAGCCACACAGTCCGCTCAGGCTGGCTGACGATCACCTTTGAGGTCGATGGCTTCGTATCCGACGCGGCCGCGTTCGCGTTCACACCTTCGCGCTTCAACTCGCCGGTAATCTCACGGCTCATGACAACGACGACAGCTTCCGTCGCCCCGAAGCCACTCTGGCCCAGTGGCATCACCGCGGGAGGCGTCGGGCATGCGCACGCCCTCCTCAGACATGTATATCGCCTTCGTGATAGGTGCATCGAACGCTCCGGGAAATGTACGCCTGCCTGAGCCGCGGGTGGTGAATCGGACCGTTCTGCGCAACCAACCAACAGGCCTGAGGTAGGAGGGATGCTTGGCGAGCAGTTGGTGCAATCGTGCCGTGGTGCGGAACGAGGATCGTCATGTAGCGTGCCCTCAGCTTGGGGTGCTGGAGCGTCCGTCGAAGGCCGAACCCCTTCACATCTCCCATTGCAAGGAGTCGACCGCTACCGCTCGAAAGTACGAGACTCAGCTCGTTGTTCAACCCCTGCAGGCGACCGAACAGGTCTTTTATCGGTTCGGGTACGGTTGTCTTTCCGCTGGTCCCGACCCGTGCATCGGTGCCGAAGGAGTCCCCTAGCTGGCTGGCGTCCTCGAACTCGCCGCCGTCGTCACGGTTGTCGCCGTCGTCATCGAACGCGTCTTCGGACGCGTCTTCGGACTCATCGAATGGTCCGGCGAGGTCGTTCTGAGCCCGCTCCCACGGATCGAAGGCGTTGCGTTCGCTGACGTCGAGATCGATGTCGGCGCCCCAGGATCTTCCGTAGGCTTTCTCGAACGCATCGTTGAGCCAGTCGTTCTCCGGACGGTTCGCCAATTCCCGAGCACGTCGAATGAGGGCTGTTGCTCGCCGCCCCCAGCCGACGGGTAACAGGGCTGGCGGCCAGAGCACATTCCAATCCTGGCCTGCCGCGTGGAAAGACTGCCCGGCGTGCTTTGGGCAGGGCTGCAGCCGGACCCCTCGCGCCGCCCAAGCGTCAACTACCTCCGCCATGCTGCCCGCCGGGTACGCGGGCATATGCGTCGCTAGAGCTTGTAGCAAAGCGGGCACCCAGCGGGCCGTCGCGGGCAGATCCGGGTATATGAAGTCGAGAGTCCCACGAATGACCGCTGCCTGCGGCAGCAATGCTGGCAGCGCCGCGAGGCCCTTCCAGTGATCGGCGTCGAAGTGCGACACCGCAAGGCATTGCAGTCGCGATATACGCGGCAGGATCGACTTTGCGAGCCGACGAGCCGACATTGCGCCGGAGACGTCGTAAAGACTGCCGCAGTCGATGACCATCATCGAAGAAGTGCGCAAACTGTCGACCACACTGCAGGCGCCGTCACCGACGTCAACAACATCCATACGAGTCATCAACTGTTCCAATTCTCCCCGCGGGGCGATTGCAGCGGCCGGTTCCGCTGCTCGCCGCAGTGCGTCGGCTGGACGAGAGGGTCACCAGACATGCTCGGCTGGCGACGCGCAGCCTTTCGTCATTACTAGTTCTCCGCGGAAACAAGCATCGCTAAGGTCTGTCGATTCCGAGTGCAGCTTATAGCGCCGAGTTGGCCCGCTCCTAGCCTCGCCCAATCCTGCCGCGAGCCTGCTGCATGAAGAGGATCGCGACTCGCGGGGGGCGTAACGAAACCGTCGCCACCCGGTGCTGCAGTTCGGGGGTCACGAATCCATCATGGCAGCCCGCCTCCCCTGCCCCTCGCCGGGGCACCTTCAAGCATCAGCCGTTGGTGATCGGCGCCCAGTTGAGTTCACTATCGGGCTCGTCGAGGTACCAGGCCGCAGTACCGTCGGCGAGATCCTTCAATCGCTTTCGGGCTGCGGGGGCGTTGCGCGATGCAAATGCGGTAAGGAACCGGCAATATTGAGGCGGGATTCCTTGCGCTCCCGCCCACGCGGTGAGTCTCGCTTTACGCTCGTCATCGATGGGTCCGTCGGTGGCGACGGCCTCAATCATCCAAAAGTGAACCGCCTCGGAATCGGTTCGCGCATCTGCGATGAGTGCATCTGGCAGGAGGTTGCTCGTGTCGATTCGCACCCCAATACTCCGCAGCAGCTCTCCATCCGCGACGTAGAGTTTGTCTCCGGGCTCGGAGATGGTGAGAACGAGTGGCGAGTCGAGCTTGCGGGTGGCCCACTCCTCGACGACTCCCTTGAGGATGTTTGATGCGACACCGGGCTCAAGGGAGCGGGTCTGTCCGTTCGGAAGACGAACGTCGACACCGGCCCCGGTCGCTGCCCGAGCATGTGCTTGCGCCGCAAGCGCGCGGAGACGGCCAGCCTGGCTCGCATGGTTATCACGCCAGGAGTCGATGCGACGGTGAAGGTCGGCGTCATCCTCTGACGGTGTGAAGAGTTCGGCGAACGGTTTCGCGAGCGCCCATCGTGGGAGTGGACTAGTGGTGGGCAGGTCAGTCCGTTTGATCGCGGCGCCGTACGTGCGCCACTTCCGAAACGTCTCGTCTCGTAACGTCTCTCGCGTGTTGTCCGCGTATCGGCGCTCGGTGGAGGCTCCCCACCTGGACAGGAGGGTCTCGACAGCTCGACGAGCCGACGCTTCCATCGCGGCTTGATACCAGGCGTCCCGTTCTGCTGGAGCGTCTCGTGTCATGATGTCGTCATTGAGCCAAGTAACCATCGATGGACGGCCCCATCGCTGCCCGTCCGGCGCTGCGTCTTCGTCGTAGACCGCGCCGGCGTACACCAGTCCCGCGACAGCGGCGGCGGCGAGCGGGCTGTTCACCGCCGCGTCGAAGTTGGTCCGCGGGAAGATCAACGCGAGCCGTCGTTGGCTCTCGACAACACTAACGACTGGTAGCAGCACGCTAGAACGCTAGCGGCAGTCCATAGGCGCGCGCGAGTTCCGCTTCGAAGTCATCGTCTGCTACCGCTGCGAGGCGGTCAAGCTCCGATGCTGAGGGCAGCGGGAGCGATCCAAGCTCGTACGAACTAACCGCAGTCGATCCTGAGATGCAGCGAAGTAGATCATCGAGCATCTGGGATGAGAGCAGTCGCGTCAGAAGGCGCTGGGTCAGCAGCGGCTCGTCACTCGTCGGTCGGAGGACGTTGATGTGGTTCTCCACAACCACAGCTCCGCCAAGTGTCGCGATCAAGTCCGCATCCAATGGAGCGACGACGAGACGCCGCACCTGCTCAGGGGCAGTCGTGCGCTGCACGAGGATCGCTGGCTGAGTGAGCGCGTTAACAGCCCGGTCTTTCTCTCCATGCAGGGAGAGGTACCGAATATGGTCTCGGCCCACGTCCCGATGCACCCTTCCACCGTCGATGTCAGCCGCCCAAAGCACATATGCACGTCCTTTGCTTGCATTGGAGTGCAGGTCCGCGCGCCGGCGGTTCCATACAAGCGGCCCCGTCGAAGCGTGCCATCCTGCGCTGCGAAGCGTGTTGGGCAGGAAAGACGCGGCAGCTACGAGCGGTGCATCCTGCTCGCGCCGAGGGAGCAGCCAGGGACGGTCGCCGGTCGGTGTCGGCACACTCGCGATCTCCGCGACCTCGTCGCTGATTGAGTGCACACGCACCGCTGGTGACCCCGCACGAAAGACGGCAAGGCAGGTTTCTTGCTGCACATCGCGGAACACTCTGCTGCGATTCTTCACGAACGCGATCTCATGCAGTGGAATCTTCTCAGCGAGATACGAGCGCAGTCGCGAGAAGTACAACCCGGCGGTGAAACTTGTCGGCACGAGGGCAGAGACGACGCCGTCTGCACCGACCATCTTCGCTGCTGCTGCAAGGAACAGTCCGTACATGTTGGCATGCCCATAGACCGTCCCGCCGAGGCGCGCCCGTTCGCTGTCCGTCATCTTCCGACGGCCATACGGCGGATTCATGATGCACACCTGCGCTGGTTCCAGGTCGGCAGCGAGACCATCCCCAACGTGAGCAAGCGCCGGAAGTGGACGCAGACTAGACGCAGCCCGAGCCAGAGTGGGCAGCATCTCGGCCGCGAGTACTACGTTCGCGACGTAGACAGCCCACGGATCGGTATCGATCCCCTCGACGGCTTGCGGCAGCGCAGCCAACACGATCGACGGATCGACGTCGCTCCTCGCGCGGAGATACTCACGCAGTACCGGAACTAGCAGTGCCCCAGCCCCACACGCGGGATCTCGCACGAGACCGGGCACCACCTCGGGAGTCTCACCGAAACCGAGAGCACTCCTCGTCATCTTCCAGAGTTGTTCGGCCAGGACGAGCGGTGTGTAGTGCCGCCCGTGCTCGCTGCGTATTGCGGGGTCGACCGTCGCGACGTACGCCTGCCCGATTGCAAGACCGTCTGTACCGGCTGCGTCGAATGGCACGCCGTCGGGCAGCTCCGGTATCGGCGCTGGCTGCTTCGCTTGCAGCGCGAACGCGAGGTCTTCCCACGCTGGATCCAGTCCAGACTTCCGAACCTGATGCCGCCACCAGGGCGTCAACTTCGCCAGCGCTAATTCAGTCGCGCTGAGAGTCACAGCGGGCTTCGTGCTGACTCCTGACCTTGCACCATCGTCTAGCACCGTCTGCGCGAAAGCCATGCCAAGAGGGTAGCGCGAAGGTATGACGCTGCTTCGGTGAAGCAGCGTGCCCAAGACCCCACCCCTTGCCCGCTGGTGAACGCGCGCGGGCGTCGGTCCGGCTGCTGATGGAACTCACAACGACTTCGCGGACCGCGACTGTCGGGGGGGGGGCACGCAGGTGCCAAGTACCGGCCGCTTTTGCGCGAAAGGTGTCCACCCAGCGGTCAGCCCAGCCGTTACGGAGCGCCCTCCCTTGCCTGAATCTCAGCGCACGGGCAGCGACCCTGCCTCGACTCGCCCCCATCAGGGACGAGCGGGGCTTCCTCTGCTTGGGCCATGCATCTGCGAGCCGTCGTGTGGCTCATGGTCCGTGGTCTACTTACGAGGAGGCTTCAATTCGAGCGGAGACGTAGTGATCGACGGCATGTCCGAGTACGAGCGGCGCGCGTGGGACAAGCTCGTCGATGACGAGCGTGCGCGCCGACGCGGTTGGCGCGCCCGCGCTTCGACCAAGGCCGCAGAGATGGCGTCATCTACAGGCGAGTTCGTCAAGCACATCCCCGGCGTGAGTCGCGTCGACGTGGTCTTGGAAGAGCACATCAAGGCCGCGCTCGGTGGCGCCGCGACCGCCGTGTTCGCGCCGGCTGTGTCGACCGTGTCGTATGAACGCAGAGTCCGTCGCCTGCACGCGAAGCACCCGGAGGTTGACGAAGCGTCCCTATTCGAAGTGCTTGACCTTCGGGTGCTCGACAAAGGGCGGCCGAGGCAGATCCTGCCGATCGCGGGCGCGGTGGAATCCGCCGGCGCCTCACTCGTCATCACGGGGCTAGAGGTTTCGACGACAGTGACCGGGGGCGCGTCAGCGGCCGCGATTGGCCTTGCGATTGCGAGCGATATAGCGGCGTCTCTGGCACTTCTTGGCCGGGCTATCGCGGAAGTCGCGGTGCACTACGGTTATGACCCCGCCGAGCCCGAAGAGGAGGTCTTCCTCCTCGGCGCGCTGTCGTACAGCACCGCCACAAGTCTTCAGGCCAAGACTGCTTCGCTGGCGGGGCTTGCTCGTCTCAGTCAGCAGATGATGCGGAGGGCGACGTGGAAGGACCTTGAGAAAGAAGTCCTCGTCAAGATCGTGCAAGCAGTGTTCGAGAAGGTTGGGGTGAACCTGACGCATAAGCGGCTCGCGCAACTCGTACCGGTGCTCGGCGGTCTGTTCTCGGCCGCGTTGAGCTACGAAATGTTGGACCGTGCCCTGAAGGACGCCACCCGCGTCTACCGGGTGCGTTACCTCGCTGAGAAGCATGGCGTTTCGTTTCAGTCGTGGGTGGACGACGTTGAGCGGGGCGGCGAGGAGGGTGCGGCTTGGAGCGGGGCCCACGAGGACGAGGACGAGCTTGCCGTCGATGTTGCGGAGATCGCCGAGGAGGCAATCGAAGCGGCCGAGGATTCGGAGGACCCGGAGGATCCGGAGCATTCGGAGGACCGTCCGCAGTAGTCCGTCCCTCAGTGAAGAGTGCTCCGAGGCGGTTAGCGGGTGAGCGGTGGCGTGCTGGCGTCAGCGCTGTTCACCCAGCCCTCTCCGGCGGGAGTGGCGTCGCTGTCGGGCGCGGATCCGGTGCCGATCGTCACGATCGCGGGCGGGTAGACGCGGATCTGGACGGTCCCCTCCTCGGGAGCCTCTTTCCCGTGCGTGAAGCTCGTCGGTCCGTTGAGTGGTGCGGCGGTGGTGAAGCGTTTGCGTCCCACAGGAACGTGATCTCGTGTACCGTGCCGGTGTTCTCGGCGGTGGGTGTGGCTCGGAACCAGACGGGGCCGGTGTAGGCGGTGGGATGTGTGCCTGCGTGCCACTCGGCCGGCCGTCGATCGAACCGCGAGGCAATCTCGCGGGCTAGGGCGTCCGCGTCGCCGTCCCATCGTGCGGCGAGAGTGTCCTGGAGGAGCGGATACGCCTTCGCGACCTCGTCGAAGTCCCCGTCGATCAGCGGCACGATCTTGCGGTCGCCGGTCCGTCCCTGTTGCGCGAGCGCGTTCCGCAGTTCCAGCTCGGGCCATCCCTTGCCAATGAAGCTTGGGGTGATGATCAGGAGAACGAGGGCCGCCTCGGCTAGGCCTTCACCGACGGCGGCCGTCAGACTGTCGCCGGGCACCATGGAGGCTTCGTCGAACCAGGTGGAAACGCCAAGATTGTTCAACGCACGGTCGATGGGCCGGGCGACGGTATCTTTGTCTTCGCTCGCGTGCGAGATGAAGACGTCACGGCTAATCATGCGTGCCTCCCGGGGTTGTCCGGAGTGTACGTGACCGTGCGTGGCCAGGGTTTCACCGACCCGGGCGGTGGCCGCCGAGCACGCGTGTCGTGTTCGACGGCCAGGGTCCGGTCAGGCGCTTTCGATGTCGGAGAAGAGGCCGGTGAATGGGACGTCGGTGGCGATGAGTCGTCCGAACAGTTCCTGGGCGACAGGAGTCGTCACTGCTGCCGATGCGTCTTCGTAGCTGTCGAAGTACAGGTCGAGCGTGCGGTAGGCGGGTGTGGCTGAGCCGTCCTCCTTCGGCCACACTTTTGCGCTCTCGGTTCGGCGCAGCTGCGGCAGCTGCTCGGCGAGGACGACCACGTCTGCGTACGCCGCTTCGAAGACTGCCGGGTCGGTCGGGTTGTTGAAGATGAAGGTGATCTTGGTGGCCATGATGAGTTTGTCCGTTCGATGGTGGGTGATGGAGCGAGGAGGGCGACTTATCGGCCCGCGGCTTCGAGGAGCCGGAGCCACACTTCGCTGATGGTCGGGTACGCGGGCACTGCGTGCCACAGCCGGTGGATGGGCACTTCGCTGGTGATCGCGATGGTGGCGGCGTGGACGAGTTCGGTGACGTCCTGGCCGACCGCGGTGAACCCGACGATGGTGTCGGTGTGGTCGTCGATCAGGATGCTGGCGTGGCCGCTGTAGCCGTCGGCGTGCAGAGCGGCTCCGGCGACAGCGCCGAGGTCGTATTCGACGAAGCGGACATGCCGCCCGGAAGATGCCGCGGTGGCGCGAGTGAGACCGACGGCAACGATCTCCGGGCTGGTGAAGATCACCTGCGGAACGGCGTCATGATCAGCCGTGGCGGCATGGCGCCCCCATCGGGCGTCGTCGACTGGCGCCCCGGCGGCGCGTGCCACGATGACGTCTCCAGCAGCGCGTGCCTGGTACTTCCCTTGATGGGTGAGGAGGGCCCGATGGTTGACGTCGCCGACGGCGTAGAACCAGCCGTCGTCGATGAGGTTGCCATCGGCGCCGAGCACTCGGAGGGTGTCATCAACCTGCAACCACCCACCATCGCGCAGCCCGAGTGCAGCGAGGCCGAAGTCAGCGGTATTCGGCGTCCGGCCGGTCGCGACGAGGAGTTCGTCCGCATCGATCGTTTCGCCGTCGGCGAGTGTGACATGCACGCCCGATTGGTCTCGATGCACCTCTGTAGGGTTCGCCCCGATCATGACGCGGACTCCGTCCTCTTGCAGGGCGGCGACGACGTGTTGCGCCGCGAATGGTTCCACGTTGGGAAGTACACCGTCGCGTGCGATGAACGTGACCTGCGCACCGAGGGCGCTGTAGGCCGTGGCCATCTCCGTACCGACGACGCCACCGCCGATGATCGTGAAGCGTTCGGGGATTCTCTTCGCGGACACCGCTTCCCGGCTGGTCCACGGACGCGCTTCTGCCAGGCCGGGAATCGGAGGCACCGCTGCGCTCGTACCGGTTGCGGCGACGACAGCGTGCCGGGCGGTGAGAACCACGTCGGAACCGTCAGGCTGAGTCACCGAGACGCTTCGTGGACCAGCGATACGTCCGCGCCCACGGATGAGCGTGATGCCTGCGCTTGCCAACCATGACGCCTGTCCGGCGTCATCCCATTCGGACGCGAACCGGTCTCGGCGCCGCAGGACGGCCGCGACATCGAGGGTGCCCGTGATCGCGGCCGACGCGCCGGGCAGATGCTGTGCCGCTCGGAACGCCGCCACGTCGCGGAGGAGAGCCTTGGTGGGCATACATGCCCAGTAGGAGCATTCGCCGCCGACGAGTTCCGACTCGATGATCGCGACGCTGAGGCCGCCCTGCACTGCTCGGTCTGCGACGTTCTCGCCGACCGGCCCGGCTCCGATGACGACAACGTCGAACTCGGTGGCGCTCATCGGGTGGCAGCCTTCGCGGCGCGGCCGAGGCGGATCGCGGAGATGAGGAAGAAAACGGCGCCGAGGATGGCGTATCCGCCGAGGCCGGTCACGGATTCGGACTTTGTCGACTGGAGGATGAAGCCGGCTCCGGCGAGGACGGAGATGCCGCCGCTGAGGATCATCGGCCACTGGCCGCCGAGCTTGCGGCGGAGGAGCGCGACGATCAGCTGCACCGCGCCCGCGGTAACAGCCCAGAGCCCCCATACGACCATCACGGCTGAGGTGCCGGAGGCCACGGCGAAGCCGAGACCGACGGCGGCCAGCACGCTGAGCGCCATGTTCACGTACAGCAGTGATGCGGGGCCTGTCGCGCGGGAAGCGCGGTGGTCGACGATCGCCGCGGCAACGTCGAAGAGTGGGTAGAGCAGCAGAAGCGTGATCGTCAGCGGGCTGAGGCCGGTCGCCGAGCCGGCGATGATCAGCACGAGTGCCCAGACGAGCTGGAATGCGGAGCGGAGGAAGTAGAGGTTCCGCAGCGGGGCGGCGATCCCCGCGGACTGCGGGACGGGAGAGGAAGTCATGAGAAACCCTTCTGAAGGTGAGACGCCGAAGCGGCGAGAGCTGGACAGCCGGGTCGCGCTCGCTGCTGTAGCGAGGTAGAATGACTAGTCACTCTACGAAGAGTAGGCACAGTCGGAAGATGAGCGCAAGTGGGGACGGAGGACCGTTTATGATCGGGTCGATGAAGGCGCCCATGCGAGACCGACTGATCGAAGCCGCAACGGAGTTGTTCTACGCAGAGGGCCTTCGCGCGGTGAGCGTCGACAAGGTCATCGAGCGCGCGGGTACCACGAAGGTGACCTTCTACCGGCACTTCAAGAGCAAGGACGAACTCGTCGTCGCGCACTTGCAACGCCGTGCGCAGCTGGAGCGCGACGGCATTGGAGCAGCCATCGAACACGCCAACGGCAATCCAGACCGCGCCTTCCAACTCATCGCAGGCGCGCTCGGAACCATGGCGTGCGAGCCGGGCTTTCGCGGATGCCCGTTCATCAATGCCGCCGCCGAGTACCCGGACCCTGCAAGCGCCGTGCGACAGACCGTTCAGCACCATCGCTCCTGGTGCAAGTCAACCTTCGAGGAAATCATCCGACCGCTCCATCTGGAGGATGCGTCGGGAGTGGCGGCCGATCTGATGCTGTTGCGTGATGGTGCGATGGTCGCTGGCTACCTCGACGATGAAGACACCCTCGCCGCGTCATTCCTCCGAAGCAGCCGCGCCCTCATCCGGCAGTCGTGACCCTCCCGCCGTAGCGGCGCGAACCCCAGCACCTCGTGCTCGCCGGCCCACGTCGAATTACCGTCTCCGCTCAGGCGATACTGCCGTCATGCACAGATCCGTCCCGTGGACGCTTTCCGATGCGGTGCAGCGACTCGCCGCAGCCGGATTTCGACCAGAACGCGTAACGCAAGCAACGGTCGCGCTTCGACGCCGCACCCGGGCGCTCCTGGTGGTCGTGTTGATCGGGGCCGCAAGCGCTGTCGTTAGCGGCGCACTCACTCACCGTGAGGTCATCCAAACGGTGGGCGTTAGTGGCGTGCTGCTCACGGCGTGTTACCTCCTCGCCCACGCCCGACGAACCAGCTTCTCCGTCGCACTCGACATCGTCCGCGACGTCCTCATCGGCGCGGCCTACACGTTCTGTTTCGCGGCTTCTGTTGCGATGTCTGTTTGGGCGCTCGACACTACGGTCATCACCGTGCTCTCCGGCGCCGATGACATGCGGCAGGATTTTCTCATCGCCACACTGCAGGCCGGCGCCGCCTGCTTCTTCGCGCTCGGGAGTCGGGCGTGCGCGCCACCATTGCTTAGCGCGCGCACCGGCCATTGGTCGTATTCGCTCAACGTCGCAACGGTTCTCGTTCTCTGGCTGGCCAGCGGGACTTTGCTGACCGCAATCGCGTGTTCCATCGCACCGACCGGTAGCGGTCTCGCTGCCCCGCTGGGCGCAGCGGTCGCTGTCGCCACGTTCGTCTTCGGGATCGCTGGCGGTCGGATGAGCAGCCTGCGGCAAGAGGCTGCCAGCCTGGTCACGGCCCTCGATCAGCTCTGGGTTGCACTTGCCGCAGGCAACGAACTTTCCGACGCCCACCGGGAGGCGTATTTGGCGGTGGAGCGACAGATCGCTTTCGGCCACGCAGGGCTCCTGGTTGGCACTCGCCGCCGCGGCGCTGATCGTCCGCTCCTCATCGCACTGTTGTACATCGGGGCTCGGCTCGGAGCACCGGTCACTGGGCTCCCACCTAACGTGCAGACCTACCTTGACCGCACAACCGCTGAGGACGAGGCTGCGTTCCGTGCCGATGCAGCGGCGACGATTGTGTCGTTCCGTGCGCAGCTCGTGTTTCGGGCGGTCACGATGGGACGAGGGGCTACCGGCGCGTTTTCGGATCGCAGCACAGCAGCGCAACGCAGCTGAAGCGGTTTCTTCGGCACTGTCTCGCTTGCCGCCCGAGCCGTGCGCACCTGCCGTGATCTGTGAGGAGGCACCTAACCGGCCCATTCGATCCTTCTCGTCGACCCAGGAGACACAGGATGCCCACCAGCAACACCGTCGCAGTCGTCGTACTTCACGGAGACGACGTGTTGAGCGAGCGCGAGGCCGAGGACGTCGCCCTCGGGGAACGATCAGCAGGAGCCCGCCAGGCCGCGAAGGCACTCGGTGCAGGTGCACCAATCACCACAGCCGCCACGCAGGCGGAGACGGCGTCAGTCGTCGCACCGAACTTGGCCAGGTTGCCCCGAAACCCACGTCCAGCATCCGCGACAGCGAACCGCAACGTGGGCGTGGTTCCCCAGTCCTTCGTCCACTGAGCCGCCAGGAACCCGTTCGACAAACCCGAGTGCTCCTCCACGTTCTCCCCAGCCTCGCTCAGAGAGCGATGCAGGGCGCCAGCAGCAACGGCGTCAAACGGCTCAACTGCATCGTGAATATGCTCCGCAAGCCCCGACATGCTCGCCACCGAGTCGAATGAGTGCAGCTCCACCAGCCCGGTGTTCCGTCGCGCAGGCACGAACGGGAGTCCGTGCACCACGTCCAACTCGTCAAGTCGGTCACCCAACCCCATCCGATAAAGGTAGGAGCCGCGGTCCCGATTGGCCGGCGCAACGAACTCCACGTTGACGCCGTCACGGCGCTGACGGTCGATGAAGGCGAGAACACTCACAAGCCCAAACGGCGTGAACCAGGTCGCGCGTCCAAGATCGACGCGAGACAGCCCCGCCACAGGCGAAGGAACGATCGACTTCTGGACGTCGGCGGAGGTGCAGCGAGCACCAATGATCAGATCAGCCATCGAGCGGCCGCTTCGCCGGCACAGCTACGCTGGGCACCACCCAGGCGGCACGCACGACAGATGAAGAGGCAGCGAAGACAAGATCGCCGACGCGCCCCCGCAAATCCGACCCCTGTCATCCGCCTGCTTCCGGGAAAGAACGAGTGCGACTCGATAACTAGATCGAGCCGCACTCGTTAACTCTCCGGAGTGCGGAGACGGAGGGATTTGAACCCTCGGTCCCCGAAAGGGGACTCCACCTTAGCAGGGTGGTGCACTCGGCCTGACTATGCGACGTCTCCAGGTGTTCGACGACGAGCATACAGGAGGTCGGGCGGACTCTCGACCCGCCGGATCGCCGTCAGCGGAGCCGCAGTCGTGCCCGGTGAGACGGCATCTGCGGCACCGTTCTCATCGGTCCCCCGAAGTGGGGACGATGGGGGGTTGCCGTTGTGTACCCCGGTGCATAGTCTCGTCGTGACGTGGCATCACATTCCGGGGCGTCACACCCCCGTCGCCGCGACACAGCACCCAGCAAGAGCACGCAGTACAGCACCAGACGTCGCTCCCCGTGGCCTGGGCCTGACGCCCCCGATCGTCAGCGCCCGCCCGGGGAGCGACTTGGTTGCGCGACGGCATGGTGATGTCCGTCCCGCATGGCGACACCGGTTCGACTCAAGCCGTCTCGGCGCTGCGGAACCGCTCGGGCAGCGCGATCAGCAGCTCGGCCAGCTCGGTCAGCCGGACGGCGCACAGCGCGACGTCGTCCGCGAGCGCTGCGCTCCGTGCAGCCTTGACGACCTGCATGCGCCGGGTCCAGTCCGCTGCGACGTCGATGCCGTTCGCCCGCGCGATGTCGTCCGTGTGGAAGACATCGAGCACGGTCTGCTGCGATCGCAACCAGTCAGCGCTCACCGGGGCCCCGGACCGCCGGAGCACCCACACCGCGAGCTCCACGAACGCACCGGCCTCCGACAGACAGTCGCGGAGGACGGCGGGGTCGAAGGGCTCGTCGCCCCGGGCACAGCTGGTCGGCGGATCGACCAGCATCGAGCGCGCGATCCGGGTGCGCTCGACCATCTGCCCGACCGTCCACGGGGCGATCACCACACCGACGTAGCGCTGCACGATGACCAGTCGGAGGGCCTCGAGCGGCACGAGCGCTTCGCGGACCGGGGTCCGCGACACCCGCATGTCGTCGGCCAGCGCGTCGAGGCGCAGGCGCTGTCCACGGCGGTAGTCACCGCGCAGGATGTGGCGCAACATCCGTTCGAAGACCGCGTCACGCAAGAGGTTGCGCGGCACCCCCAGCGGGTCGGCGACACCGCCACCGGCACCGGCACCGGCACAGGCGCCGGCACCGGCGGCACCGGGTCCGGCACCGGGTCCGGCACCGGTGGCACTCGTGGCACTGGCGGCACTGGTGGCACTGATCGCGTCGCTCTCGACGCGCAGGAGTCCGGTCATCAGGTCACCGTCCTGCACGGCGGCTCCGACGGCCGAGGGCACCGTCTGCCCGGTGCACAACCGGACGCGGCCGTCTTCTGTGGAGGACAGCATGCTGCCCCCTCCGGCGGTGTTCGGCCGTCGTGGTGGTGTCGTGCATCGGATCCTCCGTGACCACGGCCCTCCGGACGGGGCCGTGGTCACGAGGATCACAGGATGCGGCGGCGACCGCTAAACATGTTGCATCAGGAGTTTCGCCCGGTCGCCGACCCACGGCTGGACGGGCCTCCCGTGCCGGAACCCGGACCGGAGTCCGCACTGTCCTTCCCGGTCAACACCGACAGCGGCTGCGTGATGTCCTCGAGGCCCTTCCGGGCGGCATCGACACCGAAGACGAGTGCGACCACCCCGCCGACGATCATCACCGCGGATCCGAGCAGGTACCCCCAGAAGAGCGGGTCGCGGTCCGAACCGTCGCCGATGAAGGCACCGTAGATGAGCGGTGCGATCGCGCCGAAGACCTGCGCCAGCGCGAAGAAGTACGAGATCGCCTGCGACCGCAGTTCGAGCGGGAAGATCTCGCTGACGGTCAGGTACGCGCTCGATGCCCCGGCCGAGGCGAAGAAGAACGACACGCACCAGAACGCGACCTGCCAGCCCGCGTTGATCGCGTCCGCGCGGAACAGGAACGCCGAGGTGGCGAGCACCAGCCCGGACACCAGGTAGGTCAGGAAGATCATCTGCCGCCGACCCCAGGTGTCGAAGAAGCGACCGAGGATGATCGGCCCGAGCAGGTTGCCGATCGCGAACGGGAAGAAGTAGATCGACGTCTGTGCGGTCTTCAGCCCGAAGAAGTTCGTCAGCACGAGTGCGTACGTGAAGAAGATCGCGTTGTACAGGAACGCCTGCGTGATCATCATCGTCGCGCCGACCAGCGTCCGGGTCGGGTACTGCTTGAGCAGCACGCGCGCGATGGTCAGGAACCCCACCCGGTCCATCGGTGTGACGGTCATCGCCTTCGACTGCGGCACCGGCTCGAGCTCCTTGCCGGACTCCCGCTCGACCTCGGCCTCGATCCGCGCGACGGTGTCCTCGGCCTCCTGCTCCTTGCCGTGCGTCATCAACCACCGGGGACTCTCCGGGATGTGCCGACGGAGGAAGATGATCGCGATGCCGAGCACCGGGCCGAGGAAGAACCCGATCCGCCACCCGATGCTCTCGGAGAAGTTGGCCGTGTCGAGCAGGTAGATGTTCGCGGCCGCTCCGAGGGCGGCGCCGCCCCAGTAGGTGCCGTTGATCGCGATGTCGACGTGCCCGCGGTATCTCGCCGGGATGAGTTCGTCGATCGCCGAGTTGATCGCGGCGTACTCGCCGCCGATGCCGAGACCGGCGACGAACCGGAAGACCGCCAGGAACCAGAAGTCCTGCGCCAGACCCGCGACACCGGAACCGATGAGGTAGATCGCGAGCGTCAGGATGAAGAGCTTGCGCCGACCGAGGCGGTCCGACAGGCGCCCGAAGACCAGTGCGCCGACGACCTGTCCGACCAGGTAGATGCTGCCGAGGGACGCCACGTCCTGGTTCGACAGTCCCAGGTCGGCCTTGAACCCGGCGTTCGAGACGATCTGGATCTCGAGTCCGTCGAGGATCCACGACACCCCCAGGCCGACCACGACGCTCCAGTGGAACCTCGTCCACGGCAGTCGGTCCATCCTCGCCGGGACGAGACTCGTGACCGTCCCGTCCTTCGTTCCGCTGGCGCTCGTCATGCGCATGCTCCTCCCGCGGTGAGCGCCCTCCGCTCACCGCAAGACCGGAACGTACGCTCCAGCCGCCGCTCAGGTTCGCGGAGGGGCGGGAACGGCCCCGGAACGACGCCCGGGGGTCTGATCCGACCGCGATCCGGACTGGAGGCCCGTGACGGCGCCGCCACGAGCCTCCCGTCAGTAGCGTGGTGGCGTGCCGCTGCAGAACTCCACCGACCGCATCCTCACCACCCACACGGGCTCGCTCCCCCGGACGCCGGATCTCACCGCGCTCCTGGTCGCCCGCGACCAGGGCAAGCCGTTCGACGAACAGGCGCTCCGTGACGAGACCGCCGCCGTGCTCGCCCACACCGTCGACGCGCAGCTGGCGGCCGGGATCGACGTCGTCAACGACGGCGAGGTGCCCCGCGTCGGCTTCTCCACCTACATCCGCGAGCGCCTGTCCGGATTCGGCGGCACGGGGCACCGCAAGCCGACGCTCGACTCGGTGAAGTTCCCCGAGTACGCCGCGTTCCAGGCCCGGCAGATCGACGAGGGCGCCGAGTTCGCCCGCGTCTGGGACACCCCGGTCGCGCAGGGCCTGCTGCAGTACGACGAGGAGCGCGCGGGCATCCGCGAGGACCTCGACGGCTTCGAGCGCGAACTCGCTCGCAACGCCGAAGCCGGCCGCACCCCGGCCGGCACGTTCATCTCGGCGGCGACCCCCGGGATCGTCGCGACGACGCTGCTGCTCGACGACGCCAACCCGCACTACGCCGACCACCGCGAGTACGTCTTCGCCCTCGCCGAGCAGCTCCGGGTCGAGTACGAGGAGATCGTCGCCCGCGGCCACGTCCTGCAGCTCGACGCTCCGGACCTGGCGATGGAGCGGGTGATCCACTTCGGCGACGCATCGCTCGACGAGTTCCTGGCGGCGGTCGACCTGCACGTCGACGCGCTCAACCACGCCCTGCGGAACATCCCGAAGGAGCAGACCCGACTGCACGTCTGCTACGGCAACTGGCAGGGGCCGCACCAGGACGACGTCCCCGTCGACGTGCTGCTCCCCCACCTCTACCGCGCCGAGGTCGGGTCGTTCAGCATCCCGTTCGGCAACCCGCGGCACGCGCACGAGTTCCCGGCGTTCCGCGACCTGCCGCTGCCCCCCGGCGCGGTCCTCGTGCCGGGGGTCATCGACGTGACGACGAACTACCTGGAGCACCCGCAGCTCGTCGCGAACCGGATCGTCGAGGCGGCCGAGGCGGTCGGTGACCCGACCCGGATCGTCGCCGGCACGGACTGCGGCCTGGCGACCTTCGCCAGCTACGAGTTCGTCGCGTCCGACGTCGCGTGGGCGAAGCTCGGCGCACTCGTCGAGGGCGCCGAGATCGCGTCCCGCCGCCTGTTCGGCTGACGCGTCCGCGAGACGCCGGCGTCCGCGCGAGACGCCTCCGACCCATCGAGACACAGCCACATCCGGCGGCGTCTCGCCCCTCGGGCGGCGGCACGACCAGACGGGGGCGTCTCGGCGCCGCGGTGTCGGACGGGAGGCGCGGGGCGGCCCCGTCACGGGCGTCCCGTCCGTTGCCGCCGTCGGTGGGCGGGCGTACCGTGGCGCCCGTGAACCGACCTGCTCTCTCCACGGTCGGCGAGCTCCGCGCTGCTGGGCACGTCCAGAAGTCGGTCCGCGCCGAGATCCGCGACAACCTGCTCACCGCCCTCCGCGAGGGCCGCGACCCCTGGCCCGGCCTGCACGGCTTCCAGACCACCGTCATCCCACAGCTCGAGCGCGCCCTGATCGCCGGGCACGACGTCGTCCTGCTCGGCGAGCGCGGCCAGGGGAAGACCCGACTGCTCCGCACCCTGAACGGCCTGATGGACGAGTGGACACCGGTCATCACCGGCTCCGAACTCGGCGAGCACCCGTACGAACCGATCACCACGGCGAGCATCCGCCGTGCCGCGGACCTGGGTGACGCACTGCCGATCTCGTGGGTGCACCGTGACGACCGGTACGTCGAGAAGCTCGCGACGCCGGACACCTCCGTCGCGGACCTGATCGGCGACGTCGACCCGATGAAGGTCGCGGAGGGCCGCAGCCTCGGCGACCCGGAGACGATCCACTTCGGCTTGATCCCCCGCGGCCACCGCGGCATCGTCGCGATCAACGAGCTGCCCGACCTCGCCGAGCGCATCCAGGTCGCGATGCTCAACGTGATGGAGGAGCGGGACGTCCAGATCCGCGGGTACGTGCTGCGACTGCCGCTCGACGTGCTCGTCGTCGCGAGTGCGAACCCCGAGGACTACACGAACCGCGGCCGGATCATCACACCGTTGAAGGACCGCTTCGGCGCCGAGATCCGCACGCACTACCCGATCGAGCTGGCGGACGAGATCGCCGTCATCCGGCAGGAGGCGCAGTTGACCGCCGAGGTGCCGGACGCCTTGATCGAGATCCTCGCCCGCTTCACCCGTGCCCTCCGCGAGTCGAGTGCGGTGGACCAGCGCAGTGGTGTCAGTGCCCGCTTCTCGATCGCCGGTGCCGAGACCGTTTCCGCCGCCGCCGTGCACCGCGCCGCCCGCCAGGGTGAGCCGGACGCCGTCGCCCGGCCGATCGACCTCGAGACCGCGGTCGACGTGCTCGGCGGCAAGATCGAGTTCGAGTCCGGGGAAGAGGACCGCGCCGACGAGGTGCTCGAACACCTGCTGCGGACCGCGACCGCCGAGACCGTGCGCTCGCGCTTCCGTGGGCTGGACTTCGGGGTGCTCGTCGATGCGCTCGAGGGCGGCACGATGGTCACCACCGGCGAACAGGTCAGCGCGCGGGACTTCCTCGCCGGCCTGCCGTCGCTCGGCGAGTCCGACCTGTACGACCAGGTGTGCGAGCGCCTCGGCGCCACGTCCGACGGCGAGCGCGCCGGCGCTATCGAGTTGGCGCTGGAGGGCCTGTTCCTGGCCCGCCGCATCAGCAAGGAGTCCGGCGGGGGCGAAGCAGCGTATGGGATGTGACCCGGTGCGCACCGGCACGGACACCGACACCGACGGGGTGACCCGTGGCTAGCCGCCCGAACCGTCGGCTGAGCCGTGACAGCCGCTACGGCAAGTACGACGGCGGCCCGGATCCCCTCGCGCCACCCGCCGACCTGGCGGAGGCGCTCGACGCGATCGGGCAGGACGTGATGGCGGGTACCTCGCCCGAGCGTGCGATGCGGGAGTTCCTCCGACGCGGCGGGCGGTCGCAGCGGGGGCTTGACGACCTCGCCCGACTGGTCGCCGAGAAGCGCCGCGAACTGACGAGCCGGAACAACCTGGACGGCACCCTGCAGGAGATCAGGCAGCTCCTCGACGAAGCCGTCCTGGCCGAACGTGGACAACTCGCTCGCGACACGGCGATGGACGACGGGGACCGCGCACTGGCCCAGATGCAGCTCGACAGCCTGCCGTCCTCGCCCGCCGCAGCGGTCAGCGAACTGAACGGCTACGACTGGAAGAGCCCGACGGCCCGGCAGAAGTACGAGCAGATCAAGGACCTGCTCGGCCGCGAGATGCTCGACCAGCGGTTCGCGGGCATGAAGCAGGCGCTCGAGAACGCCACCGACGACGACCGGGCCGCGGTCGCCGGGATGATGCAGGACCTCAACGAACTGCTCGACGCCCACCGTCGGGGTGAGGACAGCCAGGAACAGTTCGACGAGTTCATGGCGAAGCACGGTGACCAGTTCCCGTCGAACCCGCAGAACGTGGACGAGCTGCTCGACGACCTCGCAGCCCGAGCCGCAGCGGCCCAACGGATGCGGAACTCGATGACGCAGGAGCAGCGTGACGAACTCGACGCGCTGGCCGAGCAGGCATTCGGCTCCCCCGCACTGATGGGGGCGCTGTCCCAACTCGACGACAACCTGCGAGCCCTCCGCCCCGGCGAGGACTGGGGCGGGTCCGAGGGCATGGACGGCGAGCAGGGTCTCGGTCTCGGCGACGGCACCGGGGTGTTCCAGGACATCGCGGACCTCGACGCCCTGGCCGACCAGCTCGCCCAGGTCGGCCCCGGATCGGAGCTCGACGACCTGGACCTCGACGCCCTCGCCCAGCAGCTCGGCGACCAGGCGGCCGTGGACGCCCGGACCCTGCAGCAGCTCGAGAAGGCGCTGCGGAACTCGGGTGCCGTGAAGCGGGGCACCGACGGGCAGCTCCGGCTCACCCCGAAGGCGATGCGCCAGCTCGGCAAGAGCCTGCTCAAGGACGTCGCCGAGCGGATGTCCGGGCGCCAGGGCGCGCGGGACCTCCGCCGCGCCGGTGCTGCCGGGGACCGCTCCGGCTCGACGCGTCCGTGGGAGTTCGGTGACACCGAACCCTGGGACGTCACACGCTCGATCACCAACGCCCTGACCCGCACGGCCGGGGACGGTACCCGTTCCGGCGCCGGGGTGCGTTTGCAGATCGAGGACGTCGAGGTACAGGAGACCGAGGCCCGCACGCAGGCCGTGGTCGCCCTGCTCGTCGACACCTCGTTCTCGATGGCGATGGAGGACCGCTGGGTCCCGATGAAGCGCACCGCCCTCGCGCTGCACACCCTCATCTCCACGCGGTTCCGCGGGGACGACCTGCAGCTCATCGCGTTCGGTCGTGAGGCCGAGGTGATGGACGTCGACCAGCTCGTCGGCCTCGACGCCATGTGGGACAAGGGCACGAACCTGCACCACGCCCTGCTGCTGGCGAACCGGCACTTCCGGAAGCACCCGAACGCGCAGCCGGTGCTGCTCATCGTCACGGACGGCGAACCCACGTCACACCTGGAACCGAACGGGCAGGTGTACTTCAGCTACCCGCCGGACCCGGTGACGATCGCGCTGAGCGTCCGGGAACTCGAGAACGCTCACCGGCTGGGCGCGAAGACGACGTTCTTCCGGCTCGGTGACGACCCGGGGCTCGCCCGCTTCGTGGACGGCATGGCCCGCCGCGTCGAGGGCACGGTGACGGCGCCGGAGAACGACGACCTCGGCGTCGCGGTGGTCGGGTCCTACCTCGGTGCCCGACGCGGCTCCGGCTCCGGCTCCGGCGACGACGGTCTCTGGGGCAGCGCCTTCAGCCGCTTCGGCTGACCGCACACCTGACGCCCGGGAGGCGCGTGCCGGGCTCGGCGCGCGCCTCCAGGCCCTCGGCGCGCGCCTCCAGGCCCTCGAGCGGGACCCGTCAGAAGACGGGCAGTGTCAGACGGTCAGCCGCGTCAGAAGACCGGCCACGGCACGGCCGGACCGTAGCCGTCCGGCGGCGGGAACGTCGCGACCGCGGCCAGCGCAGCGCAGCGCCCCCGGAGCGCCGACAGCTCGTCGTCGGTGAGGTGCTCACGCAGGGTCTCGCCGAGCGCTCCCCGGAGCGCCTCGGACAGCCGCTGGAGTCCGGCGACCTCGTCCTCGCTGAGGGGTTCGCCGATCCAACCCCAGAGCACCGTCCGGAGCTTGTGCTCGACGTGGAAGGTCAGGCCGTGGTCGACGCCGAAGCGGTGCCCGTCCGGCATGGCCAGGACGTGCCCGCCCTTGCGGTCCGCGTTGTTCGTGACGACGTCGAAGACCGCCATCCGCCGGAGGACCGCCGAGTCCTCGTGCACCAGGGTCACCGCCTGGTCGTTCTCGTCCAGGGCGTCGAGCACCTCACGGACGGTGCCCGCGGCGACCGCCGCGGCGGCGTCCTCGGCCGGGACCAGGTCGACGGCGTCCTGCTCGGGGTCGATGTCCTGCCACCGCTGCACCATGCCCGGGCCGAAGGGGCCGTCACCGAGCCAGGTCTCGGGCACGACGTTCCAACCGAGCGCCTCGGACACCAGGTAGGCGGAGACCTCACGGCCGGCGAGGGTGCCGTCGGGGAAGTCCCACAGCGGCTTTTCGCCCTCGATCGGCTTGTAGACCACGTCCTCGCCGTCGAGCCGGGCGAGGAACGTGGCGTTCGAGGCCTCGCGGATGCGCCCGGTGATGCGGAGTTCCCCGGGAGCGCTGGGGACCGCGGCACCGGCGGCGTCAGGACCGATCGTCATCCGAGCTCGGGCAGCTCGGGCGGGTTCGGTCGTCCGGCGGCGATGACCTCGCGCGTGCGCTGGACGAAGGCGCGGGCGCTTCCCACCGGGATCTTGACCTGCAGCAGCTCGCTCGGTTCGGGCAGTTCGACGACCGCTTCGACCTCGTCGCCGTCGCCGGTCGACTCGGTGAAGACCTCGACGTCGTCCTCGATCGGGTACGCCTCGATCACGACCTGCGCGGTGGCCGGGTCGAAGCCCAGGCTCAGGGCGCCCGCGCGGAACTCGGGCTCGACGGGCTGGTCGAGCGGGTCGCCGTCACGCAGCTCGCTCGGTGCTGCGTCCGGGACGCTGAAGCGGTTGTCGTCGACCGTGGCGACCTCGTCGAGGAGTTCGTCGATCTTGTCGGCGAGCACGGCCGACTGTTCCTTCTCGATGGCGACGCTGACGACGCGACGGCCGTCACGGGCCTGGATGTAGAACGACCGCTCGCCCGGGCGTCCGATCGTGCCGACGACGAGTCTGTCCGGCCAGTCGAAGCCGTGGACGATGGGGGGCATACCGGCATTCTAGGAGCGTGCGCCTCCGACCGTTCAGGAAGTGGCGGAGTCGGGATGCTCCGGAGACCGCGACGGCGACGGCGACTGCTCGTCGTGTCCCACGCCGCCGCCGACGACCGCGTCACCGCTCGGCGCCGCTGCCCGGGCCAGCCACGACAGGTCCCCCGACTCGGTGTTCGTCGCCACGACCTCCGGACGGGCCTCCCCGTACCGGACGATCGACACCGACGCCGGTCCCACCGAGATGCGCTGGAACAGGTCCAGGTGCATGCCGAGGGCGTCGGCGAGGACGGACTTGATGATGTCGCCGTGACTCACCGCGACCCAGACCGCACCGGCCCCGTGCTCTGCCTCGATCTGCGCGTCGAGGCGTCGGACGGCCGCGACCGCACGGGACTGCATGGTCTGCATCGACTCCCCGCCGGGGAACACGACGGCGCTCGGGTTCGACTGCACCACCCGCCACAGCGGCTCCTGGGCGAGATCGCTGGTCCTGCGGTTCTGCCACTCGCCGTAGTCCGCCTCGATGATGCCGCGCTCGACGAACTGCTGCGGGTCGCCCGGCTGGAAGGCCGTGATCGCCCGCGCGGTCTGCCGGCAGCGCTCGAGGGGGCTCGAGACGACCGCGGCGAGGGGCACCGCGGCGATGCGCTCGGCGGTCGTGGCGGCCTGCCGTTTGCCGACGGAGTCGAGCGCGACCCCGGCCGTGCGGCCCGCGAGGAGTCCGGTCGCGTTCGCGGTGGTGCGTCCGTGTCGGACGAGGAGGACGGTCGCCATGGGGACGATCCTAGGCGTGGCCCGCGGCGCCGACGGCGGGCGGGATTGTGCTGCCATCCGCGAGCGGGCCATGATGCCCTGGTGCTGGTCTCCATCCTCTACATGAGCGTCGCGACGCACGAGTTCGGCGAGGACGAACTCGCCGAGATGCTCGCCGGCGCACGGTTGCGGAACGAGGCCCTCGGCGTCTCCGGTCTGCTCCTCGTCAAGGGCGGCCGCTTCATGCAGCTGCTCGAGGGCCCGGCGTGGAGCGTCAACGACCGGTTCACCGTGATCCAGAAGGACCCGCGCCACCACTCGGTCCGCTCGCTCGTCCGTGAGGACATCGAGCGCCGCCGGTTCGACGGCTGGTCGATGGCGTACCGCGGTCTCGACGACTCCGACATCGCGACCGTCGAGGGGTTCAGTCCGTTCCTGTCCGGCACCCTCGACTTCCCGCCGTCCTTCGACCGGACCAGCGCCGCCTGGTTGCTCAAGTGGTTCCGGGACCGCGACCTCGTCGAGGGCTGAGTCACCACACCATCCGGCGCGCCCACCTGTGCGTCTGTACCGTCAGCGTCATGCCGTTCTTCCGCTCCTCCGCCGCTGCCCCACCGACGACGCCACCGATCGAGCCGGTGACCGGGGTGCGTGCTGCCTGGTCGGACTCGTTCGGCCGGCTGGCGACCCGCTGCCTGCAGGTCATCATCCTCATCGTCATCGTCGCGGGCATCGTCTACGCGGGCCAGGTGCTCAGCGTCGTCACGATCCCGGTGCTGCTGGCCCTGATCATCGCCTCGGCCATGCACCCGGTCGTGTCCTGGCTCCGCCGTCACGGCTTCCCGTCCGTCTTCGCGACGCTGACGGTGCTCCTCGGGGTGCTCGTCGTCCTCGGGTTCCTCGGGTACCTCATCGTCGTCGCCGTCGAGAACCAGTGGTCCAGCCTGCAGAAGTCCGCCGTGCAGGGCTTCCAGCAGCTGCAGGACTTCAGCAGGACGCTGCCGTTCGCCGTCTCGGACAAGCAGGTCGACGACGCGGTGAAGACCGCCACCGACTTCGTCACGAGCGCGCAGTTCGGGTCCGGTGCCCTGGCCGGCGCGTCCGCCACCGCGAACTTCCTCACCGGCCTGGTGCTGATGATCGTCGTGCTGTTCTTCTTCCTCAAGGACGGGCCCCGCATCTGGGAGTTCCTGCTCCGTCCGTTCACCGGTGCCTCCTACGAGCGTGCTCGCCGCGTCGGTGACCGCGTCGTCTCGACCCTCGGCGGCTACGTCCGCGGCACCGCGACCGTCGCCGCGGTCGACGCCATCGGCATCGGCGTCGGCATCGCCATCGTCGGCGTGCCGCTCGCACTCCCGCTGGCGGTCATCGTGTTCATCACGGCGTTCATCCCGATCGTCGGTGCGACCGCTGCCGGCATCCTCGCCGCGCTCGTGGCCCTCGTCGCGCTCGGTCCGGTCCCGGCGCTGATCGTGGTCGGCATCGTCGTGGTCGTCAACCAGCTCGAGGGCAACTTCCTGCAGCCGGTGCTGATGGGGAAGACCCTGCGCCTGCACGGCCTGGTCATCCTGGTCGGCCTGACCGCGGGCACCGTCCTCGCCGGCATCACCGGCGCGATCATCTCGGTGCCGCTCCTGGCGGCCGGCTGGGGCGCCATCAAGGTCTGGGACGGACCGGACCTCGCTGCGAAGCCGTGGCGCCAGAAGCGCTCCGAGGACGTGGACGACCACGAACGCGCGAACAAGCGCGCGAAGCGGCGCGAGAAGGCGCAGAAGGCCCGCGAGAAGCGGCGCGAGGACCAGCAGAAGGCGCGGGCGAAGCAGGCAGCGAAGACCGACTGACGTCGAGACGACCGGACGGGAGGCCCGGACCAGCCCACCGGGGCCGGTCCGGGCCTCCCGTCATGCCACCCGCACCACGCTCGCGCGGACGGTCAGGCGAAGGCGCGGTCCACGACGGCCAGCAACCGGTCGCGCTGCGCCGGGACCACGCAGGCGTGCGCGAGGACGCGCCACATCGTCGCCACGGCCGGCAGCAGGTCGATGCGTGCCGCTCGGACGTCGGACACGAGCTGCACGCCGGTGAACCACGGGACGACGGTGGCACCCAGCGCTTCCGGGGTGACCGTCGGCCCGACCTCGCCCGCGGCGACCGCCAGGCGGAAGACGTCCACGACGCTCGCGATCCACTGGTCGTAGAAGGACGACGTCGACCCGGAGAACACCCGGTTCTCGAGCGACAGCCGGATGCCGGCACGGACGACCGGGTCGTCGAGCAGCAGGCCGGCGATCGCGCGGGAGGCCTCGACCAGCCCGGCCAGCGGCGACGGTCCGTCGTACGTGACGGCTGCGAACGTGCGGGCGTTCTGCTCGTCGATCACGGCGAGGGCGATGGCCTGCTTCGTGCGGAAGTGGAAGTGGATCGCGCCCTGGCTGACCTCGGCGGACTTGGCGATCCCGGAGATGCTCGCGGCGCCGAAGCCCTGGCGGTCGAACTCGACGGCGGCGGCCTCCAGGATCGCGGTTCGGCGGTCCGGTCCGCGACCGGGTACCGACGTCGGCGTGGTCATGGTCGTGCTTCCCCCGTGTTCCGTCGTGCTGGCCGTGCACAGAACGACCCGTACACTCCGGCGACAACGGTACCGCGGTCCAGGCGCGGCTTCACGCCCCCGATGTGGTGTCGCGGGCGAGCGAAGCGAGCATGCTGAGCCGCTCGGCGCTCCCGCTGCCCGGGTCGGCGTAGTAGAGCACGAGGAGCAGTCCGTCGACCGGCAGTTTGTCGCGGTGCAGGTGCAGCTCCCCCACGACCGGGTGGTCGACCGTCATCGACCCGCCCTCGAGCACCCGGACGTCCTGCCGTGCCCAGAGCTGCCGGAAGCGGCCGCTCGACAGTGACAGCTCGCCCACGAGTTCGACGACCCGCTGGTCCCGGACGTCGTCCGCGACCGAGTGCCGGAAGGCGCCGACGAAGCTCGCGACGGCACGCTCCCAGTCGCGGTGGAACACCCGCTCCTCCGGGTCGAGCAGCAGCGAGCGCAGACGGTTCTCGCCGACCCGGAGCCGGGGTGAGAACGCGGTGGCCAGGTCGTTCGCCGCGAGGACGTCGAACGCGCGCCCCTCGATGAAGGCCGGGACCTCGAGCGCCGCCAGCAGGGCGTGCAGGCGGGCCGGGACCCGCTCGGCCGTGCGCCGGGGACGGCTGCGTCGTGCGGGTTCGGCGAGGTGCTGGAGATGGAGACGCTCGACGTCGTCCAGTTGCAGCACCCTGGCGAGCGCGTCGAGGACCTGCGGCGACGGACGGGTGTCCCGGCCCCGCTCCAATCGGAGGTAGTAGTCGGTGCTCACGCCGGCGAGCATCGCGACCTCCTCGCGGCGGAGACCCGGCACGCGCCGGACCCCGCCGGCGGGGAGCCCGACCTGCTCCGGCGTCACGAGCCCACGGCGCGCCTGCAGGTAGGCGCCGAGCGGGTTCGTCGGCAGGGCGGTCGGGTCCCCGTCGAGCGTCACGCGGGCGTCCCCGAACGGCCGGGCAACATCGCGAGCGCCTGGGAGCGCTGGGCGACCAGCTCGTCGTAGGTGCCGTCACGTTCCGCCCACCGATGCATGAGGACACCCTGCACCAAGACCTCGTGCGGAGTGGGGTCCTGTGCCAGGAGCGCCATCACCTCGGCACCGAAGTCGCCGAGGTCCAGAGCGTTCGGGTTGCTGGTGCCCATCGTGGTGTTCACCGCCGGCGGCACGAGTTCGGTGACGTCGATGCCCGTCCCGGCGAGCTGCGCACGGAGTGCCTCGCTGTAGGCGTGCACCGCGGCCTTGGTGGCGGCGTACGACGCCATCAGTGGGAACGGCAGGAACCCGATGCCCGAACTCACGGTGACGATCGTGCCGCTGCCCTGCCGGAGCAGGTGCTGGGTGAACGCGTCGATGACCCGGATCGTCCCGAGCACGTTGACGTCGACCATGCGGGCGGCGTCGGCGAAGTGTGCCGGGTCCCGGAGGTCCTCGGGGACGCCGATGCCCGACATGGTCACGACGGTGTCCAGGTCGGGCAGCAGGTCGAGCACGGTGTCGCGTGCGGTCGTGACGGATTGGTCGTCGGTGACGTCGATCGAGACCGTGCCGAAGCCCTCGGCGGCGAGCTGGTCGAGCACGGCGGTTCGACGTCCGCCGACGACGACGTGGCTGCCGGCGTCACGGAAGCGTCGTGCGAGTTCGAGTCCGATGCCGGAGGTGCCGCCGATGACGGCGACGGAGCGTGTGGTGATGTCCATGCCCTCGACGCTAGGACGACGGAGCGCCCGCTCCCGGGGCCCTGCGAGGACCCCCGTGAGGACGAGACGACTCCTCTGCAGCGGAGGGTGTGGGATTCGAACCCACGAGACATCTCTGCCCACCTGTTTTCAAGACAGGCTCCATCGGCCACTCGGACAACCCTCCGTGACCCGACCACGTGGCGAGACGTGACCGGGTCCCGTGCAGTCTACCGAGCCTCCCGGCCGGAGTGCAGCCGTCAGCGCGGCAACGTGTCGAGCGCCGCCGCGAGCCCGTCGTCCGTGACGCCGCCGGTGAGTTCGTTACCCGCGTCCACGACGTCGTCCGGGGCCTGCCCCATGACGACCCCGCGACCCGAGGTGGAGGCCCACCGCAGCATGTCGATGTCGTTGCGTCCGTCGCCGGCCGCGAAGACGCGCGAGCGCGGGATGTCGAGCCACTCGCGGACCCGCTCCATCGCGGTCGCCTTCGTGACGCCCTCGGGCGCGATGTCGAGCCAGGCGGTCCAACCGACCGTGTACGAGACCCTGTGCAGGCCCATCTTGTCGACGATGTCCAGGAACTCCTCGAGCCCGTGCTCCGGGGAGATCACGACCACGCGGGTGGCGCGGACGCCCAGCAGCCGCTCGAACTCGACCTGGTCACCGGAGGCGGTCATCGTGTCGTCGGGGAAGTCACCGGAGAGCAGGTAGTGCCCGGTCTCGTCCTCGACGCCGTACGCCCCGTTCTGCAGGGCCCCGCGGATCGTCTGCAGGACCTCGGTGGGGTCGAAGGTCTCGACGTGCACCCGCTCGTAGCGGCCGGTGTCCGTACGCTCGAGGGTCAGCGCACCGTTGGCGCAGACCAGGTACTTCGGCTGGATGCCGAGCCGTTCGAGCAGCGGGACGGTCATGCCCTCGCTGCGGCCGGTGGAGAGCATGACCTCGTGTCCGGCGGCTTCGGCGTCACGCACGGCCCGGATGACGGTGTCGGTGACGACCCCGTCCTCGCGCATCGTCGTGCCGTCGATGTCCAGCGCGACGAGCCACCGCTTGACCCGTGCGGGCGCCGCGGTCCCACCCGGGGCTGCGGCGGCAGCGTCGGAACCGTCCACGAATCCGCGTGAAGAGCTCATCGGGGCTCGATCACCTCGATGCCGCCGAGGTACGGGCGGAGCACCTCGGGGATGACGACCGAGCCGTCCTCCTGCTGGTGGGTCTCGAGGATCGCGACGAGCCAGCGGGTGGTGGCGAGGGTGCCATTCAACGTCGCGACCGGCGCGGTCTTGCCCGTCGCGGTCCGGTAGCGGATGTCGAGGCGACGGGCCTGGAACGTGGTGCAGTTCGACGTCGAGGTGAGCTCGCGGTAGGTGCCCTGCGTCGGGACCCACGCTTCGAGGTCGTACTTGCGTGCGGCGCTCGTGCCGAGGTCCCCGGCGGCGGTCTCGATGACGCGGTAGTGCAGCCCGAGGTCCTGCAGCATCGACTCCTGGTAGGACATCAGCCGCTGGTGCTCGGCGTCAGCCTGGTCCGGGTGGACGTAGGCGAACATCTCGAGCTTGTTGAACTGGTGCACACGGAGGATGCCGCGGTTGTCCTTGCCCGCCGAACCGGCCTCCCGCCGGTAGCAGGTGGACCAACCGGCGTACCGGAGGGCCTGGTCGTCCTCGGACGGGAACTGCAGGATCTCGTCGGCGTGGTACCCGGCGAGGGCGACCTCGCTGGTGCCGGTCAGGTACAGGTCGTCGGCTTCGAGGCGGTAGACCTCGGCGGAGTGCTCGCCGAGGAAGCCGGTGCCGGCCATCGTCTCGGGACGCACGAGCGTCGGCGTGATGAGCGGCTCGAACCCGTGCGCGACGGCACGGTCGAGGCCGAGCGACATCAGGGCGATCTCGAGTCGGGCGCCCATGCCCTTGAGGAAGTAGAACCGCGAGCCGGACACCTTGACACCGCGGGCGATGTCGATGATGCCGAGGGACTCACCGAGGTCGGCGTGGTCCTTCGGCTCGAACGTGAACTCGGGCTTCGTGCCGACGGTGCGGAGGGTGACGAAGTCGTCCTCGCCCCCGGCGGGCACGTCGGGCATCACGACGTTGGGGATCGAGCGGACGACGGTGTTGAAGGTGTCGTCGGCGGCGGTGACGGTGGCCTGCGCTTCCTTCACCTTCGCGGCGAGCGCCTGGGCCTGCTGCACGAGCGCGGCCTTCTCGTCCTTGGGCGCCTTCGCGACGGTCTTGCCGAACGCGTTCTGCTCGGCACGGAGCGCCTCGAACGCGGTGATGGCCGCACGACGGGCGGAGTCCGCGGCGACGGCCTGGTCGACGACGTCGACGGAGGCGCCGCGCGCCGCCTGCGAGGCCTTGATGAGGTCCGGTTCGTCGCGCAACAGCTGTGGGTCGATCACCGACCCAGCTTAGCGAGCAACGGATGACCACCCGGTGAAGCTGCGGACCGGAGGCCCGTGATGCTGCCGGTCCGCACCTGCCGTCAGTCCCCTGGTCGCGATCCGGACCGCGCAGGCGGTGCCCGGTAGCGTTGGCGGCATGTCGACGCCCTCGGACACCACCTCTCTGCCGGAGGACGCCCTCGCCACTGAGCAGCGCACCGCCGCCGTGATCTACAACCCGATCAAGGTCGACCTGCCCTCGTTGCAGCGCATCGTCGGTCGCTACCAGCGTGAAGCCGGCTGGGCGGAGACGAAGTGGTACGCCACGAGCGAGGAGGACCCGGGCGGCGGCATGACCCGCGAAGCGCTCGACGCCGGAGCCGACGTGATCGCCGCAGCCGGCGGGGACGGCACGGTCCGTGCGGTCGCCGAGGTCGTGCACGGTTCCGACGCGGCCCTCGCACTGCTGCCGAGCGGCACCGGGAACCTGCTCGCCCGCAACATCCCCGCGCCGATCGACGACCTGGGTGCGAGCGCGCACACGATCTTCCACGGCGAGGACCGCGCGATCGACTTCGGCACGGTCGGGGTCGAGCGTCAGGACGGCTCCCGCGAGGAGTTCGGCTTCCTCGTGATGGCCGGACTCGGGCTCGACGCCCGGATGCTCGCGAACACGAACGACGACCTCAAGAAGAAGGTCGGCTGGCTGGCGTACGTCGACTCCCTGGTGCGGTCGCTGCGCGACGCCGACGCCTTCGAGTTCCGGTACCGCCTGGACGGCCAGGGCACCCGCTCGGTCCGGGCACACTCGCTCATCGTCGGCAACTGCGGGATGCTGCAGGCCGGCGCGACCCTGCTGCCGGATGCCGAGATCGACGACGGCTTCTTCGACGTCGTCGTGATGCGGCCGCACGGGTTCTTCGGTTGGGTCCGGATCGGCGCCCGGGTGTTCTGGGAGAACGCGATCCTGCGCCGCTTCCGCCGTTCGGCACTGGGCCAGACGGACATCGGTCAGCGCATCGTGACGAAGACGCGGGACGAGCGTCCGCTGCGCTACCTGCGCGGCGAGGAGTTCACCGTGCGGCTGGAGCGTCCCGACGAGTTCGAGATCGACGGCGACCCGGTGGGTGAGGTCGTGGCGTTCCGCGCGAAGATCGATGCCGGCGGCCTGACCGTCCGGGTGGCCGGTCCGGAGGACCAGACGCGGGCGACCCGCCGGCGCTGACGGCGTGGCGGCCGTCGTGCCGTGCAGCGGTGGCGGACGGGAGGCTCAGCCCGCCTCCGGCTCGCCGCTCACGATCGCGCGCAGCCAGTCACGGGCCTCGACGAACGCCTGGTCCGAGTACCGGGGCGAGACCTCGGAACGCGCGCCGTCGGCGCGAGGGTACGACCCGAGGAACGTGACGCGCGGGCTGAAGCGCCGCAGGCCCAGCAGCGCATCCGCGACCCGTTCGTCGCGCACGTGTCCGTCGAGGTCGATGACGAACCGGTACCGCCCGAGTTCGTCACCGATCGGCCGGGAGGACAACAGCCCCATGTTGATGCCCCGGGTGGCGAACTGCTCGAGCATGTCGACCAGGGCGCCGGGGTGCTCGTTCGGCAGTTCGACGACGACGCTCGTCTTGTCCGAGCCGGTGCGTTCGGGCAGCGCGAGCGTCTTCGACACGAGCACGAACCGGGTGACGGCGCTGGCGTTCTCGCCGATGGAGTCCGCGAGCACCGCCAGGTCGTAGTGGTCGGTGATGCCTGGCGGGGCGACGGCGGCGTCCGCGACCGAGTGCTCCTCGAGCAGTTCGGCCGCTGCGGCGACGTTCGACGAGGCCGGGATGTGTCCGTGTCCGCGCACGTTGGCCTCGAGCCACCGGTGCGTCTGCGCGTACGCGACGGGATGGGCGTTCACCGTGCGGACGTCGGCGAGCGCGGTGCCGTGCCGGGCGACGAGGACGAAGTCGACGGGCACCAGGTACTCCCCCACGATCCGCACGCCGGGGATCCGGGCGAGGGCGTCCTGAGTCGCACTGACCCCGCCGTCGACGCTGTTCTCGATGGCGATGACGGCGCCGACGGAACGGCCGGTGACGACGTCGTCCAGCGCTTCACCGACGTTGTTGACGCTGCGCCAGGGCTTGCCGGCGGCGGCCTCGACGAGCTTGAGCGCCGCTTCGGTGAAGGTGCCGGCCGGTCCGAGGTAGCTGTAGGTCTCGGAGGGGCGGTCGGCGGCATGGCTCATACCGGCGAGCCTAGCGGCGGTCAGAAGGTGATCTGCATGGTGTCGGAGTCGCCGTTCCGGCCGACGGTGCGGAAGCCCACCCGCTCGTAGAGGATGCGGGCGCCGGTGTTGCCGTCCTCGACGCTCAGGCTGATGCCCGGCCACCCCGCGCTCCGTCCGGCGGCGACGATCCGGGCGAGGAGTGCGGACCCGACACCACGACCGCGGGCGCGGGCGTCGACGGCCAGGGTGAGCTCCGGGACGTCCTCGGCGACGAAGCCGTAGCCCGGGTCGCTCGCGGGTAGGTGCACGGCCCAGACGACGCCGAGCGGCCCGTCGCCGTCGGACGCCACGACGCCCAGGTCAGCAGCCCGGTCGACGGTCCGGTCGTCGGTCCGGTCGTCGCTGCTCCGCTCCGGGTCGAAGGCGGCGGAGTAGTGGGCGAACTCGGGCCGGTCGAGGTCGGCGTCGGTGAAGCGCTCGGCCGACCAGTTCATCGCGTCGAGGCTCGCCCGGCGCAGCAGGGGCAGGTCGTCGCGGGTCGCCGGCCGGTAGGCGATGCCGTCCACGAGGTCCGGGAAGGAGTCGTCAGCGGTGCCGGTCAACCGGGCTTCGCAGATGGACGGCTCGTCCGCCGGGATGTTGGCCACCGCGGCGAACCGCCCGTCGGGGTCGACGCGGCTGAGGAGCACGCGGGAGATGTCGTCGAGTTCGGCGACCTGCTCGTCGGACAGCGCGTCGATGACCAGTCGGCGGGCGGTGCGCACGTGGCCGGGAGCTGCGGCCACGATGTGCTCGAAGCCGGCGTCGGTGAGCCGGACGTCTGTCGCCCGGCGGTCCTCGGTGGACGGGCAGCGTGCGACCAGCCCGCGCTTCTCCAGCCGGGACACGACGTGCGACAGCCGGGGCAGCGACGCGTTGGTGGCGGAGGCGAGCACGGACATCCGGAGCGTCCGGCAGTCGGTCTCGGAGAGCATCGCGATGACCATGTAGTCGAACAGGGTCAGGTCGGCGTCACGCTGCAGCTGGTGGTCGAGCGCTGCCGGCAGCAGCTCCATCACGGCGACGAACCCCATCCACGCCCGCAACTGCTCGCGGGAGAGCCAGGGGGTGTCGTCGGTCATGCCCTCATCCTACGGAGAGGTTGTCGCTGCAACCGCAGGTCGGACGGACCGACGCCGAGCCGTGACCACTCCGACCACGAGGGCGACCACCACGACGGCGACCAGCGCGCCCTCGACCACGAGCAGCCGGGTCGTGTAGTCGAACGGCAGCACCGTGTCGTTCTTCGTGCCGTGGGCCTTCGCCGCGATCTCCGGCAGGACCACCAGGGCCAGGACGCTGCCCAGGACGACGGCCGCTTGCACGACGACGAGCACCCACGTGCGCAGTGAGCGGCCGGCCCGGCGGAGTCCCATGCCGACCGCCAGGACGAACGGCGACAGGATCGCGTCGTGCAGCACGACGGCGGCGAGGAGCCAGGTCGCGAGCCCGCCGATCCGGTCCGGCCGGACAGAGGTCACGAGGACCCAGGCCCCGAACGCCAGGACGAGCACGCCCAGGACGACGAGCACGATCCGGGCCGTGCGGACCCGGCCGTCGACGACTGCGGCGCTCATGCGATGACCTCGATCCGTTCGATCCACTTCGTCTGCAGCACACCCGGGCGGCCCGGCGCGATGATCCGGGCTGGGAACCCGTGTTCCAGGTCGAGCTTCTCGCCGTTGAGCTCGAGGGCGATCAGGGTCGTCGGGTCGGCCGTGTACTCCGGCCCCATCTCCATGATCCGGTAGCCGCCGTGCCGCTCCAGGCTCGTCACCCGGACCTGCACGTGCGGGTCCGCCTGCACCGCGGCGAGGAGGTCGCGCATCCGGACCCCCTTCCACGTCGCCATCTGGCTCCAGCCCTCGACGCAGGAGATCGGCAGGCGCGCCTCGGTCTGGCCGAGGGCGGTGAGCTCGGCACGTGAGAACGTGCGGCTGACCGAGGGCCCGGCGACGGTGAGCGCCCAGTCGGCGGCCGTCGCGGTGGTCAGGACGCCCGCCGCGCGAGCCGTCCGGTTCACCGGGAGTCCGCTCTGGCCGAGGTGCCGCTTGCGAGGAGCGAAGACGTTGAGGGGCTCCCCGACGACCGAGGACTGCCCGACCGTCAGGGCGACGACGCCCGCGGTGGCCGCGGTCACGCCGGCGATGAACCCGCGACGCGCGACGCGCTGACGACGCCCGTCGTCGCTCGCCGCGGCGCCGGCGGGATCGGGGGTCGGCCGGGGTGCAGCGGCCTCGGCGGTCACGCCTGGACGGGAGGCCCGGGGCACGGCCGCCCCGTCGATCCAGCGGTGGAGGCGACCCACGAACCCGCGGGACGACGAGGCGGAGCCGGGACGGGCCTCCAGGCCGGCGGGGTCGTCCGGGTCGTACCGGCTGCCCGGGTCGGGGAGTTCGCTGCCCACCGTGGCGTCCGCGACGAAGCGGCCCTGCGCGTCGAAGGAGTCGCGCTTCCGCCAGTAGCGCGTGATGACCTGCAGCTTCGTGCCGATGTGGATGAGCAGCGACCCGATGAGGACGTAGGCCAGGGCGTTGTGCACCTGCCGGAACGGGAACGGCCACGGGTACCACTGGAAGGTGTTGAGCAGGCCGGTGGCGACCTGGACGAGCGCCGACGCGACGAACACCGCGATCGACGCACGCTCCAGCAGGTGCAGGACGCTCCGGACCGGCGGGGTCTGGACGAGCGCCGGCATGACGACGTTGAGCTTGGCGAGGAGCAGCGGGATGATCGCGATCCCCGCGGTGATGTGCAGGCCCTGCGTGAACTGGTACAGCTGCACGGGCCGGGTCGGGAAGCGCATCCACCCCAGCGGCTCCTGCAGCAGGTGGCTGTAGACGCCGGTGAGGAAGCAGACCAGGAACGCGATGCCGAGCAGACGACCGGTGACGACGGCGCTGCGTGCGGTGCGGTTCGGTGACGCCATGACGTCCCGGGCATGGAGCATCAGGTGTTGCACCCCCGCTAGCCTCGTCGGACCATGAGCGAACGACTCCGTCCGGCCCGTCTCGACCACCGGGCGTTCGCCCCGCGCACGCTCGTCCCGGCCGTGCTGGCCGTCGTCGGCGTGCTGGTGCTCGGCATCGTCATCGCGGTGGGTGTCACGCATCTGGGGTTCCTCCGGGAGGGTCATCGCTCTCCATTCGTTGCGTGGACCCTCATCGCTTGGACGGTCTTCGCAGGCGCCGTGCTGGCGCTCAGGTTCGTGCCCCCGCACCTGGTGACGCGGATCGTCCTCGGTGGTGCGGTGGTCGTCGGGATCGCGGCCCTGATCGGACCGCCGAACACCAGCACCGACTCCGCACGCTACGCCTGGGACGGGATCGTGCAGCACGCGGGCATCTCCCCGTACCGGCACACGCCGCAGTCGGACGTGCTGCAGCACCTCCGCCCGGACTGGCTGTTCCCGGACAAGGTGCACGGCACGTGCGGTGACGTCAAGCCCCGGTTCCGCGGTCTCGGCGACGGTCGACTCGGGCACTGCACGGCGATCAACCGGCCGGACGTCCCCACGATCTACCCGCCGATGGCCGAGCTGTGGTTCGCGCTCGTCCGCGCGTTCGTGCCCGCCACCGCGCAGTACCTGCCGTTCCAGTTCGCCGGGCTCGTCGTCTCGCTCGGCGTCACCGTCGGCCTGCTCGTCGTCCTCCGCCGACTCGGCCGCCCGACCTGGTGGGCCGCGCTCTGGGCCTGGTCACCGCTCGTCGCTGCCGAGGCCGTCACCAACTCGCACGTCGACGTCGTCGGCGCGGCACTGGCCACCGCGGGCGCCGTGCTGGTGGCGTTCGGTCGGCCGATCTGGGGCGGCATCGCCCTCGGAGCCGCGACCGCGACCAAGCTCATCCCGGCGATCGTCTACCCGGCGCTGCTCGGTCGGTGGCGCAGCTGGTGGGCGATCCCGGTCGGTGTCGTCGTGTTCGGGCTCCTCTACGTGCCGTACGTGCTGACGACCGGCCCGAAGGTGCTCGGCTACCTGCCCGGGTACCTGTCGGAGGAGGGCTACGAGGACGGCTCCCGGTTCGCCCTGGTCGCGAAGGTCCTGCCCGGGGACGCCGCGACCATCGGCGTCGGACTGGTCGTGCTCGTCGCCGCGGTGCTGGCCTGGCGGCTGTCCGACCCGGCGAACCCCTGGTCCGGTCAGGTCTTCATGATCGGGGTGACCTTCCTCGCCGTGACGCCCCGCTACCCCTGGTACGCGCTGCTGCTCATCCCCTTCGTGGTGCTGTCCGGCCGGTGGGAGTGGCTGGCCCTGACGCTCGCGATCGCCCTGCGCGGGGTGTGGCCCTCGGTCGTCGCCTACCGGTGGTGGCTGCTCGCGGCGATCGCCGTCGTGCTCGTCGTCACCCTCGTCCGGACCCGCCGCGAGGACTGGCTGCGCTGGCGCGACCGGCTGCTCGGCCGCGACGGAGCGCGAGACGACGCGGTGCAGCGCGACGCGGTGCACCCGGAACGCAGCGCGGGCAACGTATCCTGAGCCGATGCCGGCCCAGATGTTGCCCTCGACGGGGCAGATGCCGCCCTCGGCGGCGCAGACACCACCGTCGGCCGGGCAGCTCCTCCCCTCGTCGGACCTGATGCGTCGGGTCCACCCCGAGGCCCCGGTGCCCGGCCCCCTGGACCGCACCGACCTGCCGCCACGCCCCGTTGGCGACCCCGGCCTGGTGGACCGGTTCGGCCGGTCCGCCGTCGACCTCCGGGTCTCCCTGACCGAGCGCTGCAACCTCCGCTGCACCTACTGCATGCCGGCCGAGGGCCTGCCCTTCGCACCCGACGCCGCGCTGATGTCAGCGGACGAGATCGCCCGCCTGGTGGGCCTCGGCGCGCAGCAGCTCGGCATCCGCAAGGTCCGCTTCACCGGCGGCGAGCCGCTGCTCCGCAAGGACCTGGTCGACGTGATCGCCCGGAGCGCGGCAGCCCACCCCGACCTCGAACTGTCACTGACGACGAACGCGATCGGGCTCGCCGGTCGCGCCGCCGCCCTCCGGGCCGCGGGCCTGCACCGGCTCAACGTCTCGCTCGACACCGTCGACCCGGACGTCTTCGCCGTGGTGACCCGCCGACCGTTCCTCGATCGGGTCCTCGAGGGCATCGCGGCGGCCGCGGACGCCGGCCTCGGCGTCAAGGTCAACGCGGTCCTCATGCGCGGGGTCAACGACCACCTGGCGTCCGAACTGCTGGCCTGGTGCCTGGAGCGTGGCCACGAGCTGCGGTTCATCGAGCAGATGCCCCTCGACCCGGGGCACGCCTGGGATGCGTCGACGATGATCACCGCTGTCCAGATCCGCGAGATCCTCAGCGCCGAGTACGAGCTGACGCCCGACGAGGCCCCGCGGAACGGCGCCCCCGCCGAGCGCTACCGCGTCCGCTCCCGGGCGACCGGTGCGGACCTCGGCACCGTCGGTGTCATCGCGAGCATCACCGAGTCGTTCTGCGCCGACTGCACCCGCACCCGTCTGACCGCCGACGGCCACGTCCGCAGCTGCCTGTTCTCCGACGACGAGGTCGACCTGCTCGGCCCCCTGCGTGCCGGTGCCGACGACGCGGTGGTCCTCGACCGGTGGCGCCGGGCGATGTGGGCGAAGCCCCGGGACCACGGTGACGACAGCGACGGCTTCGTGCACCCCACCCGGGGCATGAGCGCGATCGGCGGATGACGGACATGACCACGCTGCGCTTCTTCGCCGCCGCCCGTGCCGCGGTCGGTCTCGACGAGACGACGGTCTCGGCCGTCTCGCTCGACGACGCCCTCCGGCAGGTGGACGCGGCGGACGCGGCCCGCTGGACCGCCCTGCAGGAGCGCTGCTCCTACCTGGTCGACGGCGTGACCACCCGCGACCGGTCGACCTCGCTCGCCGGCGTTGGCATCGTCGACGTCATGCCACCCTTCGCCGGCGGCTAGGTCCGGGCCGGGCCCGTCATCGCTCCCACACGGTGAGTTCGGCCGGCGGCACGCGCACCCGGACCCGCAGGCCCGGGGTCAGCCCGAGCGCCGCGACCGCGGCGAGCGTCAGGTCCGCCGTGAGTTCCCCGGCCCGTACCCGGACGAGCCCGTCGCGGGGCTCCAGTCCGGTCACGGTCCGCAGCAGCCCGGTCCCGTCCTGGTCGGCGCGGGTCACGAGGGCGGCGGTCGGGTGGTGCGCGGCCGACACGGCACGGCCGGGAGGCACGCCGTGCGTCCCCGACGCCAGCTCGCCCCCGCCGTCGGGTGCGGCCCCGGTCGCGGTCCCGTCCGTCGTCGTGGGATGGTCCAGCACGAGTCCGTCCGACGTCGCCGTGCCGTGCAGGACGACGAGGCCGGAGAACGTCGCCGTGAAGGCACTGCGCGGTCGGGCGAGGACATCGGTGGGACGCCCCTCCTCCACCACGCGGCCGTCCTCGAGCACGACGACCCGGTCGGCGAGGGCCATCACCTCGACCGGGTCGTGCGTGACGAGCAGGCTCGGTCGGCCGGCGACGGCGGAGCGGAGGGCTGCCCGGACCTCCTGCCGGGCGCCGACGTCGAGCGCCGAGGTCGGTTCGTCGAGCAGGACCACCGCCGGGTCCGCCGCCAGTGCCCGGGCGATCGCGACGCGCTGGGCCTGACCGCCCGAGAGCGTCCCGGGGGCGCGGTCTGTCAGGTCGGCCACCCCGACGGCGGCCAGGGCCTGGCGGGCCGTCAGGCGGGCCTCCCGACCGGAGCGGCCGGTGGCCCGCGGCCCGAACGCCACGTTCGCCAGGACGCTGCGGTGCGGGAACAGGTCCGGTCGCTGGGCGACCAGGCCGACGCGGCGGCGGTGCGCGGGGACGCTGCGGCCCGGGCCGGCGAGCAGTCGACCGGCGGAACGCACCTCGCCGGCGTCGAGGGCGAGCAGACCGGCGACGGCGTCGACGACGGTGGACTTGCCGGCGCCGTTCGGGCCGATCAGGGCCACGCACTCGGCCGGGCCGACGGTCAGGGCGACGTCGACGTCGCGGTCGTGACGGACGACGTGGGCGACGAGTCCGGCCGCCTCGGTGTGTGCGGCGGTCACAGCGCGGCTCCGCGGGTCCGGACCGAGGCCAGGCCGATCACGAGCACCGCGACGACGACGAGCACCAGCGCGAGTGCGACCGCGGTGTCGGGGTCGATCTCGCGCTGCAGGTACACCTCGAGCGGGAGGGTCCGGGTCACGCCCTGCAGGCTGCCCGCGAACGTCAGCGTCGCGCCGAACTCCCCGAGGGCGCGGGCGAAGCAGAGGACCAGGCCCGCCGTGATGCCCGGCAGCACCCGAGGGGTGGTGACCGTGAGGAAGGTGCGGGTCGGTCCGGCACCGAGGGTGGCCGCGACCCGCTCGTACCGGTCCCCCTCGACGCGGAGCGCCCCCTCGATCGAGGAGACCAGGAACGGCATCGCGACGAACGTCTGCGCGATCACGACCGCCGCCGTGGTGAAGGCGATCCGCAGCCCGTGCTCGTCGAGGAACGCCCCGACGACGCCGAGCCGGCCGAACGCCGCGAGCAGCGCCAGGCCGCCGACCACCGGCGGCAGGACCAGCGGCAGGAGGACCACCGCGCGCGCCACCCCGGTCCACCGGGAGCGTGACCTGGCGAACAGCACCGCCAGCGGGTAGCCGAGGACGAAGGCGATGCCGGTCGACGCGGTCGCCGTGCCGAGGCTCAGGCCGAGCGCGGTCAGCGACGCGGGCGAGGTCACCAGCGCGACGAAGGAGCCCCACTGCACCCGGCCGACCATCGCGAGCACCGGGACGACGACGAACAGGCCGCCGAGCACCGCGGGGACCGGCAGCCACCACGGCACCGGACCGCGGGCCGTCGGCCGAGCGCGTCCGGTGCCGGAGCCGCGTCGTGTGCTGCGGCCGCGTCGGGTGGTGACTCGCTCTGCCGGGGGCACGGGGGTCAGGGCTTCCCGAAGCCGGCGTCGCGCAGGGTCCGCTGCCCCGCAGAGGACAGGACGTACGACGTGAACGACCGGGCGAGGACGGGGTTCGCCGCGTCGCGCAGGACGCTGATCGGGTAGGTGTTGACCGCGTCGTCCGCGGCCGCGAACGGCACCCCGGTGACGTCGCGGCCCGCACCCTGCACGTCCGTGCGGTAGACGATGCCCGCGTCGGCCTGGCCTGAGCGCACCTTGCCGAGGACGTCCGTGACGGACTGCTCCTCGCTGACCGGGTGCAGGTCGACGCCGCTCGAGCGCTCGACCGCGAGCGTCGCGGCCCCGCACGGCACCGGGGCGGCGCAGGTCACGAGCTGCACGCCGGGGTCGTCGAGGTCCGCCAGGCCTCGGATGTGGTGCGGGTTGCCGGGGGCGACGGCGATCTCGAGGGTGTTCGTCGCGAAGTCCCGCGGCGAACCACTGGCCAGGCGCTGCTTCCCGAGCTCCGCCGTGGTGGCCTGGTCGGCCGATGCGATGACGTCCGCGGGGGCACCGTTCCGGATCTGGGAGACCAGGTCGCTCGACCCGGCGAACGAGGACGTCACGGTGGTGCCCGGGTGCGCCTGCTCGAAGTCGTGTCCGAGGGTGGTGAAGGTGCGCTGCAGCGACGCCGCGGCGAAGACCGTGATCGAGCCGGACGGGGCGGCGCCCGACGTCGCGCTCGTGCCGGGTCCGCCGCTCGCCGGAGTGCTCACACAGCCGCCGAGTGTCAGGGCCAGCAGCGCTCCGGCGGCCAGGACGGCCGTCGACCGCACGGGCTGTCGCATGGTGCCTCCTGGAGCGCCGTTGGGGTCCGCAGTTGCGGTTATTCGCGACGATCCTACCCGCAGGAGCGGTTCACGAGGATGCGAGGGGCAACCCCTCGCGGCGCCACGCATCGACGCCGCCGTCGAGGACGGTGACGGGCCTCCCGATCGCCCGCGCCCACGTGTCGGCCCGCGGCCCGCGTGCGCAGGTGACGACGACGTCGCCGTCCGGCAGTGCGGCGTCGGCGTGCACGGACCCCGCGATGACGCCGGTGGCCCACTCCGCCGGGGTGCGGACGTCGACCAGGGTCAGGCTGTCGGTCGGATCGGCCAGGCGGGCGGCGAGGGCCGCGGGCGCGATGCGCGGCGCAGCACCGCTCGTGCCGCCGGCGCCGTCCGCTCCGGTCGCTCCGTCCGCTCCGGCCGCTCCGGCCGCTCCGGCCGGGAGGCCCGTGGGACGTCGCGACGCCGGCCCACGTCGGATCGGGCTCTCGGTCCACCGCCACCGTCGCGCGTCCACCGTGAGGAGCCGGCCGAGCAGCGGTTCGCCGAGCCCGGCGACGAGGGCCGTCACCTGTGCGGCCATCACCGACCCGACCGCTCCGCAGAGCGCCGGCAGCACGCCGTCGATCGCACACGAGCCCTCGTCGGGCAGGACCTCCGGGTGCAGGTCGTGGAAGTCGACACCATCGTCCCCGGCATCGCGGAAGACCGAGACCTGGCCGTCGTACGAGAGCACGGTGCCCCAGACGAACGGGATGCCGAGCGGGGCGCACGCGTCCGAGATCGCCCGCGTCACGTCAACCGCGTCGGCCGCGTCGACCACGACGTCGTGCCCGGCGACGTGGTCCGGCCGGAAGCGTCCGACGACCGCGACGACTTCGAGCTCGGGGTCGACCGCGCGCGCACGGGCAGCGGCGACCTCGGCCTTCGCCACACCGACGTCCGCGGTCGTGAAGAGCGTCTGTCGGGCCAGGTTCGATCCGTCCACGACGTCGTCGTCGACGATCGTCAGGCGACCGAGCCCGCTGCCGGCCAGGTAGGAGACGACGGGCGCACCGAGCCCGCCCGCCCCGACGACCAGCACCCGCGCACGACCGAGGCGTTCGAGGACGTCGGGGCCGGACCCGGCGAGCGCGGCTGTCCGCGAACCGAGTCGTCGTCGCGCGGTGCTGACGGGCGTGCTCACGGGGCCTCCTCCGGGCTGGGTGTCTCGACCGTCACCATCGTCGCCTTGACCGAGGCCACGGCGACCGAACCGATCTCGAGCCCGAGGTCGCGGACCGCCTCCGAGCTCATCAGGGAGACGACACGGTGCGGGCCGCACTGCAGCTCGACCTGGGCCATCACGGTGTCCACGACGAGCCCCGTCACGATGCCGACGAAGCGGTTGCGCGCCGAGCTGCGAACGCCCGAGGGGTCGGCGAGCTGGTCGCCGCGCGACCGGGCGTACTCGGCGAGCTCCCGCCCGTCGACGACCGCCCGTCCGACGGCGTCGGTCGCGCGGGTGAAGGTGCTGCCCTCGACGAGACGGCGCACGGTGTCGTCACTGACCCCGAGGTACGTCGCTGCGTCACGGATCCGGAGCTGCGTCATGACGACGACCTTAACTGTGGATCACCGACCCTCGGCTTGTGGACACTCACCGCCTCGGAGGGGTCGATGTCGGGTTCCCGTCCAGCGGCGCTCGGTACCGTCTCCGGCGTGAGTTCCCCCCGTACCGGCAGCATCGGCGTCCCGCACGCGGTCCGCCACGTGCCGGTCCGTGCCGGGCTCCGCGGTGCCGTCTCGGCCGCCGCGACCGCCGCGGTCCGCACCCCGGAACTCACCGTCGGGGCCCTCGGCGTCGTCGTCGCCGCGGCCTTCTCGTGGGTGCCGTCGCTCTGGTACGACGAGGCCGCGACCGTCACCAGCGCGCAGCGTTCCTGGCCGCAGCTGTGGGCCGAGCTGCACACGGTCGACGCCGTGCACGGTCTGTACTACGCGGTCGTCCACGCCTGGTTCTGGCTGGTCGGCTACACCCCCTTCACGCTGCGTCTGCCGAGCGCGCTCGCGATCGGCGTCGCCGCCGCCCTCGTGGTCGCTCTCGGCCGCCGGATCGGTGGCAAGCGGCTCGGCATCACGGCCGGCATCGTGTTCCTGCTGCTGCCCCGCGTGCAGTGGGCCGGCACCGAGGGTCGGCCCTACGCCACGATCACGACCCTCTCGGTCTGCCTGACACTGGTCGGCCTGACCGCGCTCCGCCGCAGCCGCCACGGACGCGCGACCGGGTGGTGGGTCGCCTACGGCGTCCTCGCCGTCGTCGCCGTCGCGTTCAACGTCTACCTCTCGCTCGCGGTCGTCGCCCATGCCGTGGCACTCGCCTGGACCCTGCTCGCCGAACGGCACGACCTCCGACGGGCCACCGTCTCTCGGACCGGTCGGACGCCGGGTCCCCCGCTCGTCTCCCGTGGCGTGCTCGTCCGGTGGGCCGCCGCCGCGGGCCTGGCAGCCGTGGTCGTCGCGCCGTTCGTCGTCGTGGTGTCGTCACAGGCGAAGCAGGTCGGGTGGATCGAGGGCATCAGCGCCAGCACGTTCGGGCAGGTCTACTCGACGGCGTGGTTCGGTGCCTCCGACCCGTACGCGGCGATGGCGTGGACGCTCATGGTCGTCGGCGTCGTCACCGCCCTGGTGCAGGTGCGCCGGCGGGTGCCATCGGCACGGGCAGTGCTCCGGGCCCAGGCCGTCCGCGTGGCGCTCCCCCTGGTCGTCGTCCCGACCACGGTCCTCCTGCTCGCGACCGCGCTGGGTGAGCGGCTGTACTCCCCCAAGTACGCGTCCCTGAGCCTGCCGTTCGTGGCGGTGCTCATCGCGCTCGCGTTGACGATGATCCGACCGAAGGCGCTGCTCTCAGTGGCCGTCGCGGCGCTCGTCGTCCTGTCGGTCCCCACCGCCGTGACGGTGAAAGGGCCAGAGGCCAAAGCGGAATCGACCTGGGCGCAGGCGGCCTCGATCATCAGCGCTGAGCGGGCGGCGCGTCCGAGCGCCAACGAGGGCGTCGTCTTCGGCAGCGTCTACCGGCACCCGACCGCGACGGCGGAGATCATCAAGGTCTCGTACCCGGAGGCGTTCGCCGGCCTCACCGACCTGGCCGTCGGCACGAAGGGGGCCGACCAGGGCGTGCTCTGGAACCGGAACGCCGACCTCGCCTCGACCGTCCCCGCGCGCCTCGGTGACATCGACACCGTCTGGTATGTCGGCGGCACGTCGCGCACGATCCGGCCCGAACTGAAGGCCGTGCTCGCGGAGCGTGGGTTCCGTCCCGCGCACAACTGGCAGACCGGCAAGGTCATCATGACGGAGTTCGTCCGCTCCTGACGCGTGCCGGCCGCTGTCAGTGCAGGACGCGGGCGCCGTGCACGGGGCCGTTCGCCCGCAGTGCCACGAACCCGGACGCGCTCAGCGCCACCTGCACCTCGAGTGCCACGTCGCGGTCCGGCACCAGGAACGCCACCGTCGGTCCGCTGCCCGACACCAGGCCGGCGAGGGCACCGGAGCGCTCCCCCAACTCCAGCGTCTCCGCCAGGGCCGGCTGCAGGCGCATCGCGGGGGCCTGCAGGTCGTTGTGCAGGTTCTCGGCGAGCAGTTCGGCGTCGCCGGCACGGAGCGCCTGGAGGACCTGCGCCTCGACCACGGGGGTGCGCGGCGCCGGCGAGATGTCGGCGCGGTAGCGCTCCCGGTGCTCGTCGAGCGCGCGGTACACGGACGGGGTCGACAGGCCGGTCTCGCTGAGCGCCAGGACCCAGTGGAACTCGCCCTTCGCCAGCGCCGGGCTGAGCTCGTCGCCACGACCGGTCCCGACGGCGGTGCCGCCGGCGAAGGCGAACGGCACGTCGGCACCGAGCTCGGCCGCCAGACGCAGCAGTTCGTCCCGCCCGAGGCCGGTTCCCCACAGGGTGTCGACGGCCAGGAGGGTCGCGGCGGCATCCGCCGAGCCACCACCCATGCCGCCGGCGACCGGGACCTGCTTGTCGATGGTCAGGTGCACGCCGCCGCGGTGGCCCGCCGTGCGGGCGACCAGACGGGCGGCGCGGATCGCCAGGTTCGTGTCGTCCGTCGGCACCGACGACGTGTCGATCGGACCGGTGAACCGGACCGAGAAGTCGTCGGCGCGCTCAGCCGTGACGTCCTCGTACAGGGAAACCGCCTGGTACGCGGTGGCGATGTCGTGGTACCCGTCGTCCTGCAGCGCGCCGACGGACAGGTGGACGTTGATCTTGCCCGGTGCGCGCGTCCGCACCCGATCCGGAGCGGGCGTGGACGTCATGCGACCAACCTATCCCCGTCCGGGTCGGGCTCCCGTCGCGTCGCCCGCCGCGGCGAACCCACGTCGCAGGTCCGCGATGACGTCGTCGACGTGTTCCAGGCCGATCGACAGACGGATGAGCCCCTCGCCGACGCCCGCTGCGGCACGCTCGGACGGGGTCATCTGCACGTGCGTGGTCGACGCCGGGTGCACGACCAGGGAACGGACGTCGCCGATGTTCGAGACGTGGTCGAAGAGCTCCAGCGCCGAGACGAAGCGCCGCCCGGCCTCCACACCGCCGGCCAGGTCGAACGCCAGGACGCTCGACGGCCCCTTCGGCACGTACCGCTGCTGCAGGTGGTGCCACGGGGAGCTCGGCAGTCCGGCGTAGTGCACGTGCTCGACCTGCTCGTGCGTGTCGAGCCAGGACGCCACCGTGGCCGCGTTCGAGACGTGTCGGTCCATGCGGAGCGACAGGGTCTGGATGCCCTGCAGCACCAGGAACGCGTTGAACGGGGCGATCGCCGGGCCGAGGTCCGCCGACAGCTTCGACCGAGTGCGCTGGATGAACGCGCGCCGCCCGAACTTCTCGGCGAAGTTCGTGCCCGCGAACCCGGAGTGCTCGGTCGTCGCCAGCTGCGGGTACTTCGTCGGGTGCGCCGCCCAGTCGAACGAGCCGGCGTCGACGATGAGGCCCGCGATCGCACTGCCGTGCCCGGCGAGGTACTTCGTCGCGGAGTGCACCACGATGTCCGCGCCGTGCTCGATCGGCCGGACGAGGTACGGGGTCGCGATCGTGTTGTCGACGATGAGCGGGACCCCGGCGTCGTGGGCGACCCCGGCCACCCCGGCGAAGTCCAGGACGTCGCCGCGCGGGTTCGGGATCGACTCGCCGAAGAACGCCCGCGTCTCGGGACGGACGGCCGCGGCCCACTCGTCCAGGTCCGTGGGGTCCTGCACGAAGGTGAACGCGATGCCCAGGTCCTTGAGCGTGGACGCGAAGAGCGTGTAGGTCGCGCCGTACAGCGACGCGCTCGAGACGATGTGGTCCCCAGCCCGGGCGAGGCCGAGCACCGCCAACGACGTGGCCGCCTGCCCGGACGCCAGCGCCAGGGCGGCGACACCGCCCTCGAGGTCGGCGATCCGACGCTCCAGCGCCGCAGCCGACGGGTTGTTCACCCGGGAGTACGTGTGCCCGGGCGCGTTCAGCAGGAACCGGTCGGCCGCGTCCTCGCCGGACGGGTACACGAAGGCCGCGGTCTGCGCGATCGGCGGCACGTTCCCGCCGAAGCCGGGATCGGACTTGAATCCCGCCCGGATCTGCCGGGTCTCGAACGCCCAGTCGTCCTCGACGGCCATCAGGACACGGTCTCGGCGGGCACCGCGGCGCGGACGAGCGGGATGACCCGCTCGCCGAAGCGCTCCATCTCCTCCAGCTGCGGCGAGAACTGCAGCAGCAGCGTGTCGACGCCCGCGTCCTCGTACTCGCGGATCCGCGCGGCGACCTGCTCCGGCGTGCCGACGAACTGCGGCCGGAGCCCCCGGTTCGACACCGAGTAGTCCTCGAGCGAGGGGACGTGCTCGAGCTGCGACTTCGAGATGAAGTCCTGGTACGACTCGTACGCCTTGCCGTGCTGGACGTCGGTGATGCGCGCGAGCTCAGCCTGGGCCTCTTCCTCGGTCTCCCGCACGATCGCGTACGCGGCCATCCCGAAGGCCTCGAACGGCGGCAAGCCGGCGTCCTCGCGGCGACGACGCATCTCGGCGATCTTGTTCCGGAGCTCCTCGACGGTGCCGCCGTGGGTCACGTAGGCGTCGGCGTAGTGCGTGATGCTCGCCTTGCCGGCCTCGCTCTCGCCGCCGGCGTAGATGCGCGGGGTGACGCGCGGTTTCGGCTCCAGGTGCGCGTTCTCGACGTCGTAGTACTCGCCGTGGAAGGAGTACGGCGTCTCCCGCCACATCCCCTTCATGACCTCGACGAACTCCGCGGTGCGCTTGTACCGGTCGTCGTGCTCGGAGAAGATGCCGCCGTACTGACGGGCCTCTTCCGCCCACCAGGCGCTCACCACGTTGAAGGTGAAGCGGCCGCCGGAGATGTCGTCGATCGTGGCCGCCTGCTTCGCCGTCACCGCGGGCAGGTGGTACCCGGGACGCATCGCCGCCATGATCTCCAGGCGTTCGGTGGTCGCCGCGATCGCCGCCGCCAGTGCCCACGCCTCGAGGCTCGGCGCCGCGACGCCCTTGATGTCGTTGAGGTTCAGCTCCGGCACGAGGGTCAGGTCGAACCCGATCCGCTCGGCGCGCTGCGCCAGGAGCTTCACGTAGTCGAACGTGACCGGCATCTGCTCGTCGTCGACGTTGCGCAGCCAGCCGCCGAAGAGCGGGGTCCAGTATCCGAATCGCACGGGGTGGGTTCCTTGGGTGGTGAGGAGGGACGGACGGGAGGCTCGCCCCGGGTGGTGGGGCGCGCCTCCCGTCCGGTGGGTGGTCGGGACGGTGCGGCCGCGTGGTCAGGCGTGCGTCGGTGCGGCTGCCGCCGCGTACTCCGCGTCCAACAGGCCGCCGAGGAACCGGGCGATGGAGCGCGGGCCGGAGGCCGGCGCGACCGCCTCGACGGCGGGGTTGTAGTTCGTGTTCGTGTTGATGTCGTACACGACGGTGCGCCCGTCGGTGGTCTCCATGAACTCGACCCCCGCGATCTGGATGCGCTGGTCCGCGAGGAAACCCCGGAGCTGCTGGACGAGCGGGTGCTCGGCGGTGACCTCGGAGCGGACGGAGAACGTGTCCGCCGTCACGGTGGTGCCGTCGGTGCCGGGGACCTCGCACACCGCGCCGGCGATGCCCTGCGGCCCGTTCTCTCCGGACGGCACCTCGCACGCGTCCGCGGGGCAGAGCTCGAAGCTGCCGGCGCTCGTGTCGACGCGGACCGCGTAGACGAACTCGCCGCCGACGAACTCGGCGCGCGTGATGAACGGCTCACGCGCGGTCAGGTACTCCTGCAGCAGCGTGATTCCGTCGACCGGCGCCTCGAACTCGGGGCTGTCGACGTAGGCGTCGAACTCGGCGAGGGAGTCGAAGCGGCGAACGCCGAGGCCCTTGCCGCCCTGGTTGTGCTTCGTGATGAACGGGACGTCCTGGCCGCCCGTGAAGGTCGCCGCGGACTGCTTGAGCGTCGTCGTGCCGAAGACCGCCGTCGTGCGGGGCACGTCGAAGCCCGCGGCGCGGAGCAGCCCGTGCTGCGCGACCTTCGACACCTCGAGCTCGAGGACGTGGCTGCCGCCGACCACCTGGCGTCCGGCACGCTCGAGCCATCCGAGCAGCGCCCGGGTGTACTCCTTGCTGTGCTCGTGTCCACGGGTGTGGCTGCTCGCCGACATGCGACTCCAGTAGACGCCCGGCTCCGGTTCGGCTCCGAGGTCGATCTGTCCCTCGGTCAGGAGGACCTCCTGCACCGGGACGCCCTCGGCCTCGAAGGCGGCGGCGAGCGGCGGGAACCACTCGGGGTTCTCGTGGATGACGTACACGCGCGGAGTGCTCACCGCTCCACCCTAGGCACGGTGTCCCCGCATCTGCCAGGCGTGTGACGCGGTGTTGCGGAGCGAACCGGGGCCTCAGGATCCGCTGACGGCGTCGAAGGTCTGCTGGCCGACGACCCCGAGGAGCTCGAGCTTCTGCGCGTCGTCGCTGCCTGCAGGAGCCGTGAAGAGCAGCAGCGCCTGCGCCTGGTCGTCCGTGTGCAGCACCTGGCAGTCGACGGTGATCCGCCCGAGCTCGGGCTGCACGATCGTCTTGTTGTCCGACCAGCGGGTCGCCACCTCGTGCAGTGCCCACAGCGCGGCGAACTCGGGGCTCCGCCGTTCGAGCTCCGCGATGAGCTCGGTCGCGCGACGGTCACCTGGACCGGCGAGGCCGATGGCCGCACGGAGCGAGGCCACGACGACCCGCCCCAGACGTTCGTGCTGCTCCGGCGCGTACTTCGCCCGCTCGGTCCCGGTGACGAACCACCGCCAGGCCTGGTAGCGCTCGTTGCCGGCCAGCCCGACGGACGTGCCCAGGAGCGCCGCCGCCAACGGGTTCTCGACGAGCGTCTCGCCCAGGTGGTTGACGACGATCGCGGGGGTGTCCGCCAACCGGTCGAGCACGCGGAGGATCGCGGGGTCGACGTGGTCGGCACGGTGCATCCGGACCGGTGCGTTCTGCCCCGTCAGGTGGAACAGGTGGTCCCGTTCGTCGAGCGAGCAACGGAGGGCACGGGCGATCGCCGCGACCATCTGCTCGGACGGCTGCGGGCCACGCTGCTGCTCGAGCCGCGTGTAGTAGTCGACCGACATGCCCGCCTGGGCCGCGACCTCCTCACGACGGAGGCCCGGGGTCCGCCGTCGAGCGCCGGCCCCGATCCCGACGTCCTCCGGTCGGAGCATCTCCCGACGGCGGCGGAGGAAGTCGGCGAGGGCAGCACGGTCCATGCACCCAGTCTGCTGCGTCGGCACACTCGGAGCCAGGGATCGCCGGTCCCCCGATGACCGCGCTCTGGTTGCCTCGGCCGGGACGGCGCAACGTGGTGGTCATGGACATCACGAACAGCACCGTCTTCATCCCCGGCGCGACCTCGGGCATCGGCCTGGCACTCGCGCTCCGCCTGCAGCAGGCCGGCAGCACCGTCGTCATCGGCGGCCGTCGGCAGGCCCTCCTCGACTCCATCGCCACCGAACACGGCCTGGGCACCGTGCAGATCGACGTCGCCGATGCGGAGTCGATCCGGCAGGCCGCCGAGACCGTCCTCGGGACCTACCCCGCACTCGACACCCTCGTGACGATGTCGGGGATCATGCGGAACGAGGACCTCCGCGACCCGGGACACATCTCCGACGCCGTTCAGACCATCGAGACCAACCTGGTCGGCACGATCCGACTGATCGACGCCTTCCTGCCGCACCTGCTCGGCCGTCGCAGCGCGACGGTCATGACCGTGTCGTCCGGCCTGGCGTTCGTCCCGCTCACCGCGACGCCGACCTACAACGCCACGAAGGCCGGCGTGCACTCGTACACGCAGGCACTCCGACAGCAGCTCGTCGGCTCGTCGGTCGAGGTGCTCGAGCTCGCGCCGCCCGCGGTCGCGACCGACCTGATGGGCGGCCAGGACTTCGGCGGGATGCCGCTCGACGCGTTCATCGACGAGGTGGTGGGGCTCATCGAGTCCGGTGCCGCTCCCGAGATCCTCGTGCAGAACGTCCAGCCGTTGCGATGGGCGGAGCGCAACGGGAACCACCAGCAGATCCTCGAGATGATGGCGGGACGCGAGCACTGACAGCCAGCTCCCGTCCCGACATGTCGCACATCACCGTCTGCCGTCATGTCAGGATGGGGGGATGCGACGCGAACCCCACGAGGAAGCCCTGCCGTCCGGACGCCTGATGACCGTGGTCGGCATCGCTCTCATCGTCGTCGGGATCGGCGCGGTGGCGCTCCCGCTCACCGTGCCGTCGTCACCTGGCGGACGGGTGGGCGCCGGGAATGCCGTCAGCCTGGTCGGCACCCTCGTGCTCACCACCGTGCTGGGCATCGGCGTGGTCCGGATGCGCCTGCACGTCCGCATCGACGACGTGCTGGAGGTGCGGGTCACTCCGTTCTGGTACCGACGTCGCATCCCGTTGAACCGGATCGCGTCGGCGACGCCGATGGAGATGACGGCTCTCAACTCCGGCGGCTGGGGCATCCGACTGATCCCCAGCGGGACGGCGATCCTGCTCGACAACGGGCCCGGCGTGCACGTGACCGTCGACGGCAAGCGCGCGCTCCGGTTCCGCTGCAGCGATCCGGACACGGTCGTTGCCGCCCTGGAGGCTCGGGGCGCGTCCGTCCGCTGACCGGCTGTCAGGCGGTCGTGTCGGCCGCGGCGCCCCCCGCTGCAGCGAGGACGGTCCGGCCGAGGCGCACGAAGTCGTCGACCCCGAGCTCTTCGCCACGCGCCGTCGGCGCGATGCCCGCGGCTTCGAGGACCTCGGACGCGTGCGCACTGCCGCCCAGGACACCGGAGAGTGCCTGACGGAGCATCTTCCGGCGCTGCTGGAACGCCGCGTCCACCAGGGTGAACACCCGAGAACGGAGCTGTTCGTCGCCTGGCGGCTCGTGTCGGTCGAACCCGACCAGGACGCTGTCGACGTTCGGCACCGGCCAGAAGACCTGCCGACTGACCTGCCCGGCGATGCGCCACGACCCGTACCAGGCGGCCTTGACGCTCGGGGATCCGTAGACCTTGCTGCCCGGGTCGGCGGCCAGGCGGTAGCCGACCTCGGCCTGCACCATCACGAGCGAGCGGACGAGGGACGGGAAGGTCGCGAGCAGGTGCAGCAGCACCGGCACGGACACGTTGTACGGCAGGTTCGCGACGAGGTGCGTCGGCAGGACCGGCAGGTCCTCGGCCGAGACCTGCATGGCGTCCTGGTGGACCACCGTCAGGCGGGCGTCGGGCTGCATCGCGGAGACGGTCGTCGGCAGGTGCGCTGCGAGCCGGGCGTCGATCTCGACGGCGGTGACGGGAGCACCGGTCTCGGTGAGGCCGAGCGTCAACGACCCGAGCCCCGGTCCGACCTCGAGCACCTTCGACTGCGGCGTGACACCGGCGATCGACACGATGCGTCGGACCGTGTTGGCGTCGTGCACGAAGTTCTGGCCGAGCTTCTTGGTGGGGGTGACGTCGAGCGTCGCCGCGAGTTCCCGGATCTCCGCCGGGCCGAGGAGCGCGCCCACGGCTACTGCACCACCGTGACGGGTTCGGCGTCCCACGCGCCGTAGACGAGTTCGGTGTTCGAGGTGATCTGCGCCGCGAGCATCGAGGCGTCGGTCCCCAGCGTCTCGGCCATCGACCGGAGCGTGTGCGGGATCAGGTACGGCGCGTTCGGCCGGCCGCGGAACGGCGTCGGGGTGAGGAACGGCGCGTCCGTCTCGATCATGATCAGGTGGCGCGGGGCGACGTGCAGTGCGTCCCGCAGGTTCTGCGCGTTCTTGAACGTCACGGTGCCGGCGAACGACATGTACCAGCCGCGCTCGGCGCACAGGCGCGCGAGCTCGGGGCCGCCCGAGAAGCAGTGGAAGACGGTGCGCTCGGGTGCGCCGACGCGCTCGAGGACCTCGACCACAGCGTCGTGCGCGTCCCGGTCGTGGATGGTCAGCGCGAGGTCGTGGTCCTTCGCGATGCGGATGTGCTCCTCGAAGGAGCGGATCTGCGCCGCCCGGCCGTCGTCACCGGTGCGGAAGAAGTCGAGCCCGGTCTCCCCGATCGCCCGCACCCGCGGCAGTGCCGCGAGCTCGGCGATACCGGCGAGGTGCTCGTCGAGCAACCCCTGCTCGTCGAGGACCGGGGCTTCGTTCGGGTGCAGGGCCACCGCGGCGAGGACCCGGGGCTCCCGCGCCGCGATCGACGCCGACCACCGCGAGGTGGCCAGGTCCGTGCCGACCTGCACGACACCGCGGACGCCGACGCTCGACGCGCGGTCGAGGTGCTCCCGGTAGTCGAGCGGACCGTCGCCGCCGTCCCCGACACCGTCGGCGATCTCCATGTGGGTGTGGTTGTCGTACACCGGCACCGTGAGGGCCTGGGGCAGCGGCGGGTACGTCAGGTCCCGCTTCTGCCCGCCGCCGTCGCCGCCGCGGGCACGGACGTGCGCGTCGGTCACGCGGCGCCCTGCTCCGGCTGCTCGATGCGCGGGAAGAGCCCGGCGGCGAGCGGCGTCACCGTCTCGGACCCCTGCCATTCCCAGGCGCGGTCGATGCGCTGCTCAGCGATCGAGCCACCGGCGCCGATCGAGGCCCACAGCTTCTCGGTCGCCTTCGGCATCACCGGGGACACGAGCACGGCCACGGTCCCGAGTCCCCGCAGTGCGGTGACGAGCACGGTCGCGAGGCGCTCACGCTGCGCGTCGTCCTTCGCGAGGGTCCAGGGCTCCTGCTCGGTGATGTAGCCGTTCAGGGCGTCCACGAGCTCCCAGACGATGCTGATCGCGTCGTGCGGTGCGAACGCGGCGATCGCGGCGTCGGCCCGTTCGGTGACCGCCCGCGCGAGGGCGTCGATCGCTGCGTCGGACTCGGTCAGCTCGCCCCGCTCGGGGACGGCGCCGTCGAAGTAGCGGTTGAGCATCGCGACGATGCGGGAGGCCAGGTTCCCGAACCCGTTGGCGAGCTCCGCCTGGTACCGCGCCGAGATGTCCTCCCAGCTGAAGTTGCCGTCCTGCCCGAAGGTGATCGCCCGGAGGAAGTAGTACCGGAAGGCGTCGGAGCCGAACGTGTCGGTGATCTCGCTCGGGGCGATGCCCGTCAGCTTCGACTTCGACATCTTCTCGCCGCCGACGAGCAGCCAGCCGTGGCCGAAGACACGCTCGGGGACCGGGAGCCCGGCCGCCATCAGCATCGCCGGCCAGATGACGGCGTGGAAGCGAGCGATGTCCTTGCCGACGATGTGCACGCTCGGCCAGAGGCGCTGGAAGGCCTCGTCGTCCTCGGTGCCGTACCCGAGGGCGGTGATGTAGTTCAGCAGCGCGTCGAACCAGACGTACAGGACGTGGTCGGAGTCCCACGGGATCTGGATGCCCCAGTCGAAGCTCGACCGCGAGATCGACAGGTCGCGCAACCCCTGCTTGACGAAGGAGACGATCTCGTTGCGGACGCTCTCCGGCTGAATGAACTGCGGGTTCGACTCGTAGAGGTCGAGCAGACGCTGCTCGAAGTCGGACATGCGGAAGAAGTAGTTGCGCTCGGCCAGGACCTCCACCGGGATGGAGTGGATCGCGCAGACCTGCTGGCCCTCGTACGGACCGGTGCCGGGGACCAGGTCGCTCGGCTGCTTGTACTCCTCGCAGCCGACGCAGTAGAAGCCCTCGAACTCGCCCGCGTAGATGAAGCCGTCGTCGTACAGCTTCTGCAGGAACGCCGTGACGCCACGCTCGTGCCGCTCGTCGGTGGTCCGGATGAAGTCGTCGTTGGCCACGTCCACCGTGTCGAGCAGCGGCTTCCAGGCGTCGGTGACCAGGCGGTCGGCCCACTCCTTCGGCGTGACGTCGTTCGCCGAGGCGGTGCGGAGGATCTTCTGCCCGTGCTCGTCGGTGCCCGTGAGCAGCCAGGTGTCGTCCCCACGCTGGCGGTGCCAGCGCGCGAGGACGTCCGCGGCGACCTCCGTGTACGCGTGCCCGATGTGGGGCACGTCGTTGACGTAGAAGATCGGCGTGGTGATCGAGAACGAGCTGCCGTCGGCCATGCGGACCATCCTAGAGGCGCGCCCGAGCACCGTGACGCGCTGCCGGGCGGCCTGTGGAGAACCGGACGGGAGGCCCGTGGCGGCGCCCCCACGTGCCTCCCGTCCGACAGGTGTCGCGTCCGGTCAGCGTGCGGCGAGTGCACCCTCGTAGAGGTCGCGCTTGGAGAGTCCGGTCGCGTCGGCGACCGCTGCGGCGGCCTCCTTCATGCGTGCGCCGGCGGCCACGCGTTCGAGGACCAGGCGGACGCCGTCCTCGATCGTGGCGTCGTCACCCGATCCGGTGGACCCCGCGACGACGACGCAGATCTCGCCGCGGACGCCGTCAGCCGCCCACTCGGTCAGCTCCGCTAGGGTCCCCCGACGGATCTCCTCGTGCATCTTGGTGAGCTCGCGGCAGACCGCGGCACGCCGGTCGCTGCCGAACCCGGCGGCCATGTCGCCGAGCGTGTCGGCGATCCGGTGCGGCGACTCGAAGAAGACCATGGTCCGCTGCTCCCCCGCCAGTGCGGCGAACACCCGTCGCCGTTCCCCGGCCTTGCGGGTCGGGAAGCCCTCGAACGTGAAGCGGTCGGTCGGCAGCCCGGAGAGCGCGAGCGCGGTGAGGACGGCGCTCGGGCCGGGGACCGCGGTCACGGTGACGCCCGCGGCGGCGGCGGCCTCGACCAGCGGGAACCCGGGGTCGCTGATGGCGGGCATGCCGGCGTCGGTGAGCACGACGACGTCGTCCTCCCGGGCGAGTTCGACGACCTCGGCCGCGCGCTCCCGCTCGTTGTGCTCGTGCAGCGCGATGAGCCGCGGACGGTTCTCGATGCCCAGTGCGCGCATCAGGTGGATCGCGGTCCTGGTGTCCTCGGCGGCCACCACGGAGGCGTTCGACAGCGTCTCCACGAGTCGACGGGAGGCATCACCGAGGTTGCCGATGGGGGTTGCTGCGAGGACGATCACGACCCCATTGTCGTCGCAGGACCCGCGACCTGTGGACACGCAGCCGACACCTGCGCCGCGTCCGTAGGATGCTGCGGGTGACCACGGACCTGGCCGACCTGCAGAAGACCGTGCCGGACGTCCCGCGTGGCTCGCGGCTCGACGACTGGTGGGGCCGCATGCTCTCCACCGGGTGGCGGGTCGCCGCCTGGCGATGGGGTGGCCCGATCGCGGTCACCGTGCTCGCTGCCCTGCTCCGGCTGGTCGACCTCGGCCGGCCGCACTCGCTCGTGTTCGACGAGACCTACTACGTCAAGGACAGCTGGTCCCTCGTCCACCTCGGGTACGAGGGCACGTGGCCGGCGAACCCGACGGGCGACGGTGCACCGACGACCGACGACCGGTTCGCCGACGGGCAGACCGACCTCTACTCCCGAGCCGCGGAGTTCATCGCGCATCCGCCGCTCGGGAAGTACCTGATCGGTCTCGGCATGCTGTTGTTCGGGCCGGACAACGCCTTCGGCTGGCGGTTCACCGTCGCGGTCCTCGGCATCGCCACCGTGTTCCTCACCGCGGTGATCGCTCGTTCCCTGTTCCGGTCCACGTTCATCGGCACGCTGGCAGGCGGGTTCCTGGCGGTGGACGGACAGGCGATCGTGATGTCACGGGTGTCGCTGCTCGACGGCATCGTCACGTTCTTCGTCGTGCTCGGCTTCGGCGCACTGCTGCTCGACCGACGGTGGTCCGCCCGGCAACTCGACCGGTGGGTCGACCGTCGTGCCGCCGCCGGCCGACCGACGCTCTGGGGTCCGGTCCTCTGGTGGCGCCCCTGGCTCGTCGCGATGGGCCTCGCGCTCGGGCTCGCGACCGCGACGAAGTGGACCGGGCTGTACTTCCTGGCGTTCTTCGCCGTGTACTCCGTGGTCAGCGACATGCTGCTGCGGCGTCGCGCCGGGGTGGCCTTCTGGTCCTCGAGCGCCGCGCTGCAGCAGGCACCGGTGACCTTCTTGCTGACCGTGCCGATCGCCGCCGCGACCTACCTGGCGTCGTGGGCCGGCTGGTTCCTGACCCGGGGCGGCTGGGACCGCGACTGGATCGGGACCGGCGGTCAGCGCTGGACCGGGGTGCTCGCCTGGGTGCCGGACAGCCTGCAGAACTGGTGGCATTACCAGAGCGAGATCTACGCCTTCAACATCGGCCTGCACACGCCGCACTCGTACCAGGCGAACCCGCTGCTCTGGCTCCTCATGCAACGGCCGACGTCGATGTACTACGTCGGCACGAACGTGGGCCAGGACGGCTGCGCGGCCGACCGCTGTGGGGCGGCGATCACCGGGATCGCGAACCCGTTCATCTGGTACGCCTCGGTCATCGCGGCCGTGGTGCTGCTCGTGCTGCTCATCACACGGCCGCGGTGGGAGTACGGCATCGTCCTGATGGGCATCGCCGCGGGCTACCTGCCGTGGCTGATGTACCTGGACCGGACGGTCTTCCAGTTCTACACGATCGCCTTCGAGCCCTTCCTCGTGATGGCGCTGTCGGCCGTGATCGGGCACCTGATCGGCTCGCGGGACGACCCGCGGCCACGGCGGACCCGGGCGCTGGTCTGGCTCGGCGTGTACCTGGTCGTCGTGGTGCTCGCGTCGGCGTACTGGTACCCGCTGTGGTCGGCGATGCAGGCGCCGTGGGACTTCATCCGGTCCCACTACTGGCTGCCCAGCTGGCTGTAGCGGCGGCTCCGGTCAGTTCTGCGTCTGCATCGCGCGCTCGAGGGCGTCGCGGTCCAGTGGCTCTCCGGTCAGCTGGTCCGGCTGGGCCTGCGGGAGCACGCCGTCGACCAACACCTGCGCGTACCGCTTCCAGGCGTCGGGATCGTAATCGCGGGTGGCGTCGGCCACGGCACCGATCATCGTCGTCAGCATCGGCAGGTCGCGGTAGTCGAAGCCGGGACGGATCACGCCGGCGTCCTTCGCACGGCCGATGATGCGGGACACCTGCTGCTCCAGGCGGTCGCGCTCCTGCACGATCGACGGGCGGGCCTTGCCGGCGCGGACGATGACGTCGGCCAGGGCGCGGTCCCGCGCTCGGAAGGCGAACACGCCCATCAGGTAGAGACGGAGGGACTCGCGCGGGTCGATCTCGTCGGCAGCGCGGGCGGCGGCGGCGTTCATCGCCTCGAACTTCGTCGCGAGGAGGGCCTCGATCAGCGAGTCCTTGTCCGCGAAGCGCCGGTAGACGGTGCCGACGCCCACTCCGGCCTCGTGCGCGATGTCGTTGAGGGTGACCGAGATGCCGCGTTCCGCGAAGCACTTCCGTGCCGTCTGCAGGATCAGTTCGCGGTTCCGTGCCGCGTCGGCGCGCAGGGGGCGATCGAGATCGGCGGCGGGTCCGGTGGTGCTCACAGAACGAACATAATCGGACTTTCTGGGAACAAGCGGATGCGGTGACTCCGTTTTGGGCTACAGTTACCGCAAGCGGATGCAGCGCATCCGCTTCACTCTTCTCCGGGACGCCCGACGGCGCGCGCCCCTCCTCTTCCATCCTTCGAGAAGGAGGCTGTCGTGACGGCAGAACAGACCGCGCCCGCTCCCACAGGAGCAACGCCGACGACCGCGGGCCCCACCCCGGCCCGGACCGACCACCGATGGATCGCACTCGCGGTCATCGCCCTCGCCCAGCTCATGGTCGTCCTGGACGCCACCATCGTGAACATCGCGCTGCCCTCGGCGCAGCAGGACCTCGGGTTCGCCACCGACCAGCGTCAGTGGATCGTCACGGCGTACTCGCTGGCCTTCGGCTCACTCCTGCTCCTGGGCGGGCGCCTCGGTGACCTCTTCGGCCGCAAGAACACCTTCATCATCGGCCTGGTCGGCTTCGCCGTCGCGTCCGTGCTCGGCGGCCTCGCCGACTCGTTCGGGCTCCTGGTCGCCGCTCGCGCCCTGCAGGGCGTCTTCGGCGCGCTGCTCGCCCCGTCCGCCCTGGGCATGCTCACCACGACCTTCCGTGACCCCAAGGAGCGCGGTCGTGCGTTCGGCATCTTCGGCTCCATCGCCGGCTCCGGTGCCGCGATCGGTCTGCTGCTCGGTGGCGTGCTCACCGAGTACGCCTCGTGGCGCTGGTGCCTCTACGTGAACGTCGTGTTCGCGATCCTCGGCGTCATCGGCGCGATCGTCTTCATGGCGAAGCCGCCGAAGGTCGAGCGTCCGCGCATCGACATCGCCGGGGTCATCACGATCACCGCCGGCCTGGTCGGTGTGGTCTACGGCTTCTCGAACGCCGAGACCAACGGTTGGGACGCCCCGCTCACGATCGGCATGCTCGCCGGCGGTGTGCTGCTGATCGCGGCCTTCGTCGTGATCGAGACCCGGGTCGCGCACCCGCTGCTCCCCTTGCGCGTCATCCTCGACCGTGACCGCGGTGGTTCGTTCGTCGCCATCGGCCTGGTCGCGATCGGCATGTTCGGCATCTTCCTGTTCCTGACCTACTACCTCGAGCAGACCCTCGGCTTCTCGGCGCTGCAGACCGGCCTGGCGTTCCTGCCGATGCCGCTGTCGATCATGCTGTCAGCCACCCAGATCGGCGGACGCCTGCTGCCCCGCGTCGGCCCGAAGGTCCTGATCTTCGCCGGAGCCCTCGTCGCCGCCATCGGGCTCCTGCTCCTCCTGCGCACCGACCTCGACAGCTCCTACGCGGGCACCGTCCTGCCGGCGCTCATCGTGATCGGTCTCGGCATGGGCACGATCTTCTCGTCGGCGATGAACACCGCGACGACCGGGGTCGCCCGTTCGGACGCCGGTGTGGCATCGGCGACGGTGAACACCATGCAGCAGATCGGTGGCTCGATCGGCACCGCGCTGCTGTCGACGATCTTCGCGAACGTCGTCGAGAACAGCCTCTCCGGCCTGTCCGCGGCGCCGACGAAGCTCCAGCAGGCGCAGGCCGTGCTCGACGGCTACCACGCTGCGTTCGCGATCTCGGCCGGGGTCCTGTTGATCGTGGCGATCGCGAGCGGCCTGCTCATCAACCGGCAGTCGGTCCGTCTCGATCGTCTCGCCCGTGCCGGGTCCGGCGTGACGGGCAGCGTCCCGACCGCCGCGCACTGACCAGCACCAGACGACACGACCACGCCGAACGCCGGACGGCACCGCAGGTCACTGCGGCGCCGTCCGGCGTCCGGCTGTTGCAAGCCACATCACGCTGTGCTCCGACCGATCGTTCCACGGCCTGTGTCGGACTGTTGCTCACCCTCTGTCGTGAGTCAGAGGCGTCGATTACCGTGTGCCACATGGCCCCCGTCCTGACCTCGCCACTCGTGTCCACGCAGTGGCTCGCCGACCACCTCGGCGCGGACGACCTCCTCGTCCTCGACGCCTCGGTGCACACGGACGGCATCGGTTTCGGCATGTCGTGGCACTCGGCGCGGGACGCCCACGAGCGTCGCGGACACGTCCCGGGTGCCGTCTACGCCGACCTCATCGACGAGTTCTCGGCGTCCGGGACGGACCTGCCCTTCACCCGGCCCGGAGTCGACCGCTTCGAGTCCGCGGCCCGCGCGCTGGGCGTGAGCCGCGCCTCCACCGTGGTGGTCTACGACGACGGCATCGGCGAGTGGAGCGCCCGTCTGTGGTGGATCTTCCGGTCCTTCGGCTTCGACGCCGTCGCCGTGCTCGACGGCGGCTTCCCGAAGTGGCGCGACGAAGGACGGCCGGTCCGTGTCGGGGCCCTGTCCCGCGCACCGGAGCCGTCCCGCGACGGCGACGCGTTCGTCGCGGGCGAGGAACGTCCGCTCTGGGCCGACCGGGCACGGGTCCTCCGTGCGGTCGACGGTTCCCAGCCGGCGGCGCTCGTCATGGCTGCCGACCCGGCGGCCCTCGGCGACGACCACCCGCCGATCGTCCCCGGGAGCACCACCATCGGCGTCCGTGAGTTGCTCGACCGATCGAACGCCCTGCTCCGCCAGCCGGAACTCGAGCGCGCACTCGCACCGGTGCTCTCCGCGGACGAGGTCGTCACCTACTGCGGTGTCGGGAGCGCCTCCTGCGTCGACGCGCTGGCCTTGACCGTGCTCGGACACCAGAAGGTCCGCGTGTACGACGGGTCCCTCGCCGAGTGGTGGCGGGAACCGATCGCGTCCTGACCGGGTGGCGCTGCCCGTTGCCCGCGGCGGGCTAGCGTTGCCCGCATGAGCAGCAGACGCGCAGTCGTCCTCGGTGGGACCGGCGGCATCGGAGCCCAGGTCGTCCGCGAACTCCTCGACGTGTCCGGCCGGGGCGGCGACGACTGGGAGGTCGAGGTCGTCTCGCGCTCCGGAGGCCCGGTCGCTGATGAACTCCTCGCCCGTGGCGCCGTCGGCCGACCGGGAGACCGTCGCGACACGACGTTCCTGCGCGAGCTGCTGCGCCCCGGCGCGGACCTGCTCGTCGACACCGTCGGCGTGACCCGCGACGACGCCCTGCAGCTCGCCCCCTTCCTCGACGACGTCGGGTCGACCGTCTTCGTGTCCTCGAAGGCGGTCTACGCCGACGAGCAGGGTCGCCACGCGAACTCGCTCGACAAACCGGTGTTCGGCGGCGCCGTCACCGAGCTGCAGCCGACGGTCACCCCCGCTGACGCCGACCCGGCGAGTCGCGACGGCTACGGCGCCGCGAAGGTCGCCGCCGAACAGGTCCTGCTCGACCACGGGGCGCCCGTCACCGTCCTGCGCCCCTCGAAGGTGTACGGCGTCGGCATCGGCCGACCCCGCGAGTGGTTCGTCGTACGCCGGGTGCTCGACGGCCGCGAGCGCGTCCTGCTCGCCGACGAGGGGCGCGGCGTCGACCACACCACGGCGGCGTCGGGCATCGCGTCCCTGGTCCGGATCGTCGCCGACGCACCCGACCGCCGCATCCTCAACGTCGCGGACGAGACGGCGCCGACGGCGCTGGAGATCGTCCGGATCGTCGCGAGGCACCTCGGTCACACGTTCGACGAGGTCCTGCTCGGCGAGGACGCCCCCGCGTTCGTCGGACTCACGCCCTGGTCGGTGCCGTCGCCGTCCGTGCTCGACACCACCGCTGCGCGTTCGCTCGGGTGGGTGCCGCCGCGGTTCGCGGAGGCGGTCGTGCCGGAGGTCGACTGGTTGGTCGAGACGGCGCACCGCACGCCGGTCGACGGGGACGTGCCGTGGGCGGCCGATCCGTTCTGGGACCGGATGTTCGACTACGGGCCGGAGGACGCGGCGCTGGTGCTGCTGTCGCTCGGGCTGGGCTGACAGGTCGGCTGGGTTGACCCCGCCGGGCTGTGGACAGCGGCAGCTCCTCCACAGATCCGACTGGAGGCCCGCCCACACAGGGCGCGCGGGGCACGCTGGGTGCATGAACGACAACCGGCTCGGGACCGCCGTCAGCCCCTACCTCCGCCAGCACGCCGACAACCCGGTGGACTGGCGCGAGTGGGGCGCCGACGCCTTCACCGAGGCACGGGAGCGTGACGTGCCCGTCCTCGTGTCGATCGGCTACGCCACGTGCCACTGGTGCCACGTGATGGCGCGTGAGAGCTTCTCCGACCCCGAGATCGGTGCGATGCTCCGGCAGGACTTCGTCGCCGTGAAGGTCGACCGCGAAGAGCGCCCGGACGTCGACTCGAGCGCGATGGCCGCGGCGAGCGCCTTCACCGAGAACCTCGGATGGCCGTTGACGGTGTTCATGACGCCTGCCGCGCAGGTGTTCTACGCGGGGACCTACTACCCGCCGCAGCCGGTCGGCGAGCACCCGTCGTTCCGGCAGGTCACGGCCGCGGTGCTCGATGCGTGGCGGGACCGTCGGCACGAGGTCGATGCGAACGCCGCTGCGATCGCGGGGGCGATCCGGCAGGGCGCCGAGGCGGACGCGGCCGCCGCGCAGGCCGGGCAGCCTGACGGGGGTGGGGCGGGCCTCCCGTCCGTCGAGGCGATCCACGGGGTCGTGTCCGACCTCGAGCGTGCCGAGGACGCCACGTACGGCGGGTTCGGAGGGGCGCCGAAGTTCCCGAACGCTCCGCTGTTGGAGTTCCTCGGCGACGTGGCTGCGGACGGCGACGGCGCAGCCGGCGCGCTGCTCACCCGTGCGCTCGACGCCATCGCCGGGTCCGAACTGACCGACGTCGACGGTGGTGTGTTCCGGTACGCGACCCAGCGCGACTGGTCCGTCCCCCACTACGAGCGGATGCTCTACGACAATGCGGGCCTGCTCGCGGTGGCCGAACCGGGGCGAGCCCGCGGCATCGCGGACTTCCTCCGCGACACCCTCCGACGGGCGGACGGTGCCTTCGTCGCGGCGCAGGACAGCGAGTCGACCATCGACGGCCGGCGTGTGGAAGGCGAGTGGTACCGCGTACCGCTCGAAGAGCGGGGCCGGCTCGAGGCGCCGCCGCTCGACGACCAGGTCCTGACCGGGTGGAACGGCCTGGCGATCCGCGGGCTGGTCATCGCGGGCAGTCGCGCCGGGGACGACGAGATGATCAACCTCGCGCGAGCGGCGGCCGACGCCGTCATCGCCGCACACCTCCGGGACGAACACGTCATGGTCCGGTCGAGCACCCCGCGCGGTGGGTCGACCGCAGCGCCGACGATCGAGGACCTCGGCCTGTTCGCGGAGGGGTTGCTCGAGCTCGCCCTCGCGACCGGCGAGCTCGGGTACGCCGTGATCGGGCGCACGCTCGTGGACGACGGACTGTCGGGTGCGCTGGAGGTCGATCCGGTCCTCGCCGCTGCCGGGACCGCGACCGGTGAGCAGCCGCAGACAGCACTCCGATCCGGAACGGTGGCGATGGCCGGGGCTGCCGCGCTCCTCGCTGCCCTCACCGGTGACGACGGCCGGCACTCGGCGGCCGAGCGCCTCATCGCCGAGCGCGCCCGGACCGGGGTGGACCGACCACTCGGGCACGCAGATGCCCTCGGGCTCGCGCTCGCCCTCCAGCGGCCCTCACGAGAGGTCGTGCTCGTCGCTGACGACCGATCGGGCTCCGAGGTGGTCGGCATGCTGACCACAGTCGGGGCCGCACGACGTCCGGGGACGATCGTCGCCGTGCTCACCCGAGCGCAGGCGGCAGAGTGGGCGGCGGCTGGCTTCTCGCTGTTCGAGGGCAGGGACGCGCTGGACGGCGTGACGTACGTCTGCCACGACCGGGTCTGCGCGTTGCCGGCACGGACCGTCGGCGAGCTCGCCACCCAGCTCGGCTGACTGCGGCACGCCCGGACGGTATCCTGGAATGCTCATGTCGAATCCCCCCGTCATCACGTACCCGCCCGAGCTGCCCGTCTCGCAGCGGCGGGACGACATCGCCGCTGCGATCCGCGACAATCAGGTCGTGATCGTGGCGGGTGCCACCGGGTCGGGCAAGACGACGCAGCTACCGAAGATCTGCCTGGAGCTCGGTCGCGAGAGCATCGGCCACACCCAGCCCCGACGGATCGCCGCGCGCACGATCGCGGAGCGCGTGTCAGAAGAACTCGGCGGCGAGCTCGGCGACCTCGTCGGGTACCAGGTGCGCTTCACCGACAAGGTCAGCGCGGCCACCCGGATCAAGCTGATGACGGACGGCATCCTGCTGAACGAGATCCACTTCGACCGGGACCTCAAGCGGTACGACACGATCATCATCGACGAGGCGCACGAGCGCTCCCTGACGATCGACTTCCTGCTCGGGTACCTGAAGCGACTGCTCCCTCGGCGCCCGGACCTCAAGGTCATCATCACGAGTGCCACGATCGACCCGCAGTCGTTCTCCGAGCACTTCGGCGACGCGCCCATCGTCGAGGTCTCCGGACGGACCTACCCGGTGGAGGTCCGGTACCGACCGCTCGTCGCGGACGAGGACGCCACGGGCGACGAGGACGACGACGAGGACGAGGGCGGCCCGGACAACGGCAGCAGGGACGACCACAGCAGCACCGACGACCGCGACTACCTGCAGGGCATCACGGACGCGCTGGACGAGCTCGCGCGGGAGGACCCGGGCGACGTCCTGGTGTTCCTGTCCGGCGAGAACGAGATCCGCGACGCGCAGGACGCCATCGAGGGCAAGCACTACCCGGGGACCGAGGTCCTGTCGCTCTACGGTCGATTGTCCGCCGCGGACCAGCACCGCGTGTTCCAGCGATCGAACACCCCGGGCCTCCGACGACGTGTCGTGCTCGCGACCAACGTGGCCGAGACCTCGCTGACCGTCCCCGGCATCAAGTACGTCGTCGACACCGGCACCGCCCGCATCTCCCGGTACTCGCCGCGGGCGAAGGTGCAGCGGCTGCCCATCGAGGCGATCTCGCAGGCGTCCGCGAACCAGCGTTCCGGCCGTGCCGGTCGGACGAGTGCGGGCATCGCGATCCGCCTCTACTCCGAGGACGACTTCGACCGCCGTCCCGAGTACACCGACCCGGAGATCCTCCGGACGAACCTGGCCGCCGTCATCCTGCAGATGATCTCGCTCGGGTTCGGCGACATCGAGTCGTTCCCGTTCCTGCAACCGCCGGACTCCCGGGGCGTGAAGGACGGCCTGGACCTCCTCCGCGAACTCCGCGCCGTCGACACCGACGGTGCGATCACGAAGACCGGCAAGCAGCTCACCCGACTGCCCATCGACCCGCGCCTCGGCCGGATGGTCCTCGAGGCGAGCCGCCAGGGCGTGGGCCGTGAGGTCATCGCGATCGTCTCGGCGCTGAGCATCCAGGACCCGCGCGAGCGTCCGCTGGAGAAGCGGGCGCAGGCCGACCAGCAGCACGCGCGCTTCGCCGACCCCACGAGCGACTTCCTCACCCTGCTCGGCCTCTGGAACTACCTGGAGGACAAGCAAGAGGAGCTGTCCTCCAGCGCGTTCCGCCGGATGTGCAAGGCGGAGTTCCTCAACCACCTGCGCATCCGCGAGTGGCAGGACCTGTACCGGCAGCTCTCCCGGGCGGCGAAGCAGGTCGGCATCCACGTCGGCAAGGAGCGCAAGGACGACCCGGACTCGGTGCACCGCGCGCTCCTCGCCGGCCTCCTCAGCCAGATCGGTCTCCGCGACCGCGAGAAGCGGGACTACCTCGGCTCGCGGAACACCCGGTTCGTGGTGTTCCCGGGCAGTGTGCTCGCGAAGAAGCAGCCGGACGCGGTGATGGCCGCCGAACTCGTCGAGACGAGTCGGTTGTTCGCCCGGACGGTCGGCCGCATCGACACCGCGTGGGTGGAGCCGCTGGCCGGCGACCTGCTCAAGCGCACCTACGGCGAACCGCACTGGGAGAAGAAGCAGGGCTCGGTCGTCGCCTACGAGCGGGTGACGCTGTTCGGCGTGCCGATCGTGCAGCGTCGACGGGTGCAGTACAACCGGATCGACCCCGTGCACTCGCGGGAGCTCTTCATCCGGCACGCCCTGGTCGAGGGCGAGTGGGAGTCGCAGCAGGCGTTCGACCGGGCGAACCGGAAGCTCCGCCGCGAACTCGAACAGCTCGAGGAGCGCACCCGGCGCCGCGACATCCTGCTCGACGACGAGACGGTCGTCGAGTTCTACGACGCCCGCATCCCCGCCGAGATCGCGACGACGCGCGACTTCGAGGGGTGGTGGCGCCGGACTCGTCGTGACCAGCCGGACCTGCTCACGATGCGCCGCGAGGACCTGCTCGACGAGTCTGCCGCATCCGCCGCAGAGGACGACGCCGAGTACCCGACCCAGTGGCGGAGCGGCGACCAGCGCCTCGCCGTCCGCTACCGCTTCGAGCCCGGTGCCGAGGACGACGGGGTCAGCGTCCAGGTGCCGCTCGCCGTCCTGCCGCGCATGCGGGAAGAGGGCTTCGACTGGCAGGTCCGCGGGCTCCGGAAGGAACTCGTCACCGCGCTCATCAAGGCGCTGCCGAAGCAGATCCGCAAGAACGTCGTACCGGCCGCCGACTGGGCCGAGAAGATCGTCGCCGAACTCCCCGACGACGCTCCGACGACCCCGACCGAGAGCTTCCGCGCGACACTCGCCAAGACGATCCAGCGCCTCGTGCACGTGCCGGTGTCGGAGTCCGACTTCGACATGTCTCGGGTGCCGTCGCACCTGCTGCCGACCTACGCGGTCGTCGACGAGCGCGGCCGCCGGGTCGAGGCCGGCAAGGACCTCTCGGCCCTGCAGACCAAGCTCAAGGACCGGACCCAGCAGAGCGTCGCTGCGGCGACACAACGCTCCGGAGGCTCGTCCCGCGTCGCCGACGCCGGCTCCGGCCGCCGCATCGAACGGTCCGGCCTCACCACCTGGCCCGACCAGGACCTGCCCGAGGTCCTCGACACGAAGCAGGCGGGCGGCGTCATCCGCGCGTACCCGGCCCTGGTCGAGGAGGGCTCCGGCCCGAAGGCGACCGTCGGCGTCCAGCTCCTCGCGACGCCCGGCGACCGGACCGTGCAGATGCCCGCGGGCGTCCGCCGCCTCGTGATGCTCGCCGTACCGTCCCCCGTGTCGTACATCCAGCAGCACCTCACCGCGCAGGAGAAGCTCGCGCTCGCCGCGAGCCCCTACCCGTCGACCAACGCCCTCTTCGACGACGTCCTGGCCGCCGTGGTCGATGCCGGGATCCGCCGGACCCACCCCGACGGGCTGGTGTTCACCCGGGCCGCGTTCGACCAGGTGCGCGCCACCGTCTCGGCGACGGTCGTCGACACGATGTTCACCGCCGTGTCCGAGGTGGCCGCCGTCCTCACCGCCCAGCGGAACGCCGAACGCGCGATGAAGCAGGCGACGAACATGGCGCTGCTGCCGGCACTGTCGGACATGCGGCAGCAGATGGAACGGCTCGTGTTCGCCGGGTTCGTCTCGGTGGCTGGGCTCGACCGCCTCCGACGAATCCGCGTGTACCTGCAGGGCATCGACGCCCGCGTGACGAAGCTGCTCCAGAACCCGGGCCGTGATGCGAGTTGGATGCGCGAGGTCACCGGCGCGACGGACCGCTACGTCGAGGCCGGTGGGACGTTCCCGCCGGCGGTCGACTCGCACCCGGAGCTCGTGCACGCACGCTGGATGCTCGAGGAGTTCCGCCTCAGCCTCTTCGCGCAGGAACTGGGTACAGCGGAGACCGTGTCACTGCAGCGGATCACGAAGGCGCTCACGGCAGCCTCGCGCTGAGCCGCGGGCCGGCCGAGCCGACCAGGACTACGGTGACCGCCATGATCGGCACACTCGACGTCGTCGTCCTGGACTGCCCGGACACGCGCGCCCTCGCCCGCTTCTCCGCCGAAGTCCTCGGCGGGGAGATCGTCGCCTTCGACGAGGACTGGGCCGAGGTGGTCCTGCCCTTCGCCGGATACCGACCGCTGCTCGCCTGCCAGCGGGTCGACGACTACCGTGCGCCGGACTGGCCGGGGCAGAGCGTCCCCCAACAGGTCCACCTCGACGTGAAGGTGGACGACCTCGACGCGGGTGAGCAGGCGGTGGTCGCGATCGGTGCGGCGACGACCGGGCAGGGCACCGACACCTTCCGGGTCTACCTCGACCCGGCCGGGCACCCGTTCTGCCTGGTCGTGCCGCAGGACTGAGTCCGCTCGGTCAAGCGGGCTGGTCGGCCTCCGACGAGGAATCGACCTGTGCCGAATCGACAGCGCCCGCATCAGCGGGGTCGACCGCCAGCCCCTCGACGACCTCGACACGTGGCAGTTCGCCGAGCACGGCACCCGGCAGGAACAGCTTCGCCCCGCGGACACCCGCACCGATGACGACCTCGGGCACCGCGAGCACCCGGGAGTCGACGTACACGGCCCAGTCGGCCGGCAGACCGATCGGGGTGATGCCGCCGTACTCCATCCGGGTGCGCTCGACGGCGTCGTCCATCGGCGCGAAGCTCACCTTCCGTGCCCCGAGCAGGCCCTTCACGGTGCGGTTCACGTCGAGCTTGGTCGAGGCCAGCACCACACAGGCGGCGTAGGTGACGGTGTCGCCGCGCTTCCCCGCGACGACGATGCAGTTCGCGCCGCCGGACACCGGGAAGCCGTAGGCCTCCGAGAACGCAGCCGTGTCCGCCAGGTCCGGGTCGATCGGCGATGCCTCGATCCGCTGGAGCACGGCCGACGGCAGGGCGACCAGGGCCTCGGCGACGGGGATGGCGATGGAGCCGGTGGCGAGCAGGACGGGCATGCGGTTCAACGTCGGCATCGCTCCAGCCTAGGGATCGACACCGCGCCCGGGTGCCAGCCAGCTCGATCCCGGCGAGCACCAACACCAACACCAGCACCAGCACCAGCACCAGCGCCAACACCGATGTCAGCACCGACGCCCACGCGTCGCCGCTCAGCGCGAGCCGACCCCGCGCCTCCCCTCCGCTGCCGACGCCCAGAGCTGCGCTGCCAACCCCACCGCGATGAACCCCGTCATCAGTGCCCCCATCGCGATCGCCGTCCCGCCGAGCGCCCCGGCGAGCGGGGTCGCCATCCCGCCGAGCCCGAACGTCAGCCCACCGGCGAGCGCCGATGCCGTTCCCGGGTGTCGGTGCCCGAGCGCCTGCGTCAACGTGATCGAGCCGGGGATCACCCATCCCCACGCCGCGGTGACGAGTGCGAGCGCCGGCCAGACGAGTGCGGCGCCGAGCCCGCTGACCGCTCCGAGCAGCACGAGTGCGGAGCCGACGGTCCCGACGACGAGCCCGATGGTGAACAGCCGGTCCTCGGAGAACCGTCCGACGAGGTGCCGGAACAGCAGCGTCGACAGGATCGAACAGCCCGCGTTCGTGGCGAAGACGAGCGAGTACCGGCCCTCGCTGAACCCGTACTGCTCCTGGAACACGAACGACGACGTGGCAATGTACGAGAAGAACCCGATGGTCGCCGCGCATCCGGTGACCAGGTACCACCGGAACCGCGGGATGCGCAGGAGCTCCGCCATCCGACCGGCCACGGCGCGGGGTGACGAGCCGCCGGGGCTCGGGGCGACGAGGGTCTCGGGCAGCTGCCGGAGCGCGGCGACGGTGAGCACGATGCCGAAGACCGCGAGCACGACGAACGTCCCCCGCCAGGACGTGACCGTGAGCACGACGCCGCCGACCAGCGGCGCGACGACCGGTCCGACCGAGTTCACGACCGCGAGCGTCGAGAAGAGCTTGCTGCGGCGGAGGCCCGTCGCCGCGTCTCCGACCATCGCGCGTCCGGCGACCGCCGCGGCGGCTCCGCCCACCCCCTCGACGACGCGCGCGAGGACGAGCGTGACGATGTCCGGGGCGATCGCGCACACCACGGTCGAGACGGTGAACAGGGCCATGCCGCCGATCAGGATCCGGCGACGTCCGACCCCGTCGCTGATCGGTCCGACGACGAGCTGCCCAACGGCGAAGGCAACGAGGAACGCGGTGAGGCTGAGCTGCACGGCGGCGGTCGACACGTCGAGGTCGCGGGCGATGGCGGGCAGGCCCGGGATGTACATGTCGGTCGCGAAGGGCGAGATCCCGACGATGAGCGCGAGGCTGAGAAGTGGGCCCGGGCGTCCCGTCCAGTCCGTGCGGGGATCCCGGGCGTCGTCGCTCATCGGCGTCAGCCTAGACCGCGGGCCCGGACCGTGGGCCCGGACAGCACCGACGGTTCGCGCTCAGCGACAGGACTCGCGTCCGCCTCCCCGAGGACTGTCGCTCAGCACGAAACACAGCCGCGCCCGCCCATGTCCTGTCTCTTATACACATCTCCGA
>NZ_QKSG01000013.1:0-42472 GCF_003234035.1 Curtobacterium sp. MCPF17_031
ACACCACCCGCATCCAGGAACGCCTCGAGGGCATGAGCCCGGTCCAATACCGAGCCCATGCCCTCGCGGCATAACCTGAATTCACAGTCCAACAAACAGGGACCAGTTCACTGGCACCGCGCCTCCCGTCTGTCCGTCCGTCGGTCCGTCCGTTCGGCGACCTTCCCGCGTCGCGATCAGCGACCGGCGAGCTCGTCGTCGGTGACGTGTTCCTTCCACGTCGTCGCGACGCTCGGGTCCTCACCGAGTTCGAGGAACGCGATGTGCTCCATGAAGCCGTCCTCGGGGGCCGAGTGGAAGTGCTCCTCGCCCGGGGCCGTGTACAGGGTCTGCCCGGCGTGGACCTCGATGATCTCGCCGTCGCGCGTCCCGAACCGAGCGATGCCGGCGGTGACGTGCAGGTACTGACCCTTCTCGTGGGAGTGCCACGCGGTGCGGGCGCCGGGCGCGAACCGGACGAGCGCCGCGGTGGCGTGCTGGCCCGCCTCGTGCGGGGCGACGATCATGTCCACCCAGACGTCGCCCGCGAACTGCTCCGGCGGGTTCTTCTGGGTCGGGGTGTGGGGTTCGATGTTCATGCCTGTTCCTTTCCGTTGTCGGCGGGAGCGCCGTCGTTGACGGCGGCGAGGCCGTTGCGGGTGCGGGTAGCCGACGTACGGCACGAGGACGGTGAGCACGTCGAGCAGGTCCTGCCGGGTGTTGCCGACGTTGCGGTTCATCGCGACGTGTCCGGCGACCTGGGCATCGGCACCGCCGAGGCCGACGAGGACCGCGAACGTCAGGAGCTCGCGGCGCTGCACGTCCAGTCCGGTGCGGGTGTAGTAGTCACCGAAGCAGTTGCCGGACAGGAACTCCTGGACGTGGACGGCATCGGCGGGAGCGATCTCGCTCTGCGTCGCCCGTCCGACGGCGAGCTGCATCGTCAACCGGTCCGCGCGGGACAGCGAGGTGTGGCGGAGTACCTCGTCGAAGGCGAAGTCCTGGGAGAGCTCGATGAACTCGGGGCCCGTCGTGGCGAGGTCGGACGGGCTGCCGGAGAGGACCGTCACCACCTCCTGCCGTGCCGCGTCACGGATGGGCATGGTGCTGTTCCCTTCCTCGCCGGCCGCCACCTGCGCGACCGTGTCCGACGGTAGGCCGAGGCGCTGCGCGGAGAGATGCTCCACCAGAGCACCCCTCCGCGACCACGAAGCTCGTACGGTCGTCCACCATGACCAGCAACCGCAACCAGACCCTGCTCCGTCCGCGCTCCCTGCGACGCGTCGCGGGCATCCCGGTCGTGCTCGCCGTCGCGGTACTGCTCGCTGGATGCACCTCAGCCTCCCAAGCGGGCAGGTCCGGCTCCGCCCCCGGGGACACCTCGACCGGCAGCCGTTCGGCAACGGCCGAGGCCACCGACAACTCCGCGGGTGGCGGTCCAGCAGGGCGCCGGTGATGACGACTCTGGGCGTGGTTCCACCGCCCGTCGGGTTCAACAGGATCTGGCTCGAGGCGGAGCCCATCGAGCACGTCCACGCAGCATGACCGACCCCTGCGGGAGAGCACGACATCGAGCTGGTCGTCGCGTTCACCCGAACGTTCGACGCTCGGATCGGGAGAGAACGAAGGCCCTCAGGCTGGACCTGAGGGCCTTCGACGATGCTGCAGGTGCGCGGGACGACTGGGTGAGCGTCGTGCAGCAGCGTTGCGACCGCGGCCGGACTACGGGCGCAAGACCATGTGCTGCGCGAGAACGTCGGCAATGGGGACGCACTCGCCGACGGTGTTCACCTGGTCGAAGTAGTCGTACCAGCCCGAGGCGTTCACGACGTCGAAGAACGCGCTGACCGAGGCCTCATCCGACATCTCCCAGACGGCGAACCAGTTGTGCGCTGTCGCTGACGGCGCTGCCCGTGTGGCACTCGCGCCAAGACAGCGCACTCCGATCTCTTCGAGTTCCGTCAACGTCGCGCCGACGGTCGTGAAGAGCGCCCCGCGCTCCTCGATCGATGCATCAAGGAACGCCTGCTTCGGCGTCCACTGCTCGATGACTGTGTACATGCCGTTCTCCGATCATTGAGTTCGAGCCGCGACGGTACGGACTGAACGGTTGTGATCTTGACGACGGATCATGAAACCGTCATCGGTGGTCCCACGTACCTGCCCCACGACGAGCTCCTTCCCCGATGGGCGGGCAGGGCCGCGACCGGCACGTGCTCGGCGAGCGGGAGCGCGCGGTGGAGGCGGGCGAGAGGTACGCGGCGACCTCGACGATGACCTCCGCCATGGTCACGAGATCACGGGCTGCCCGCTCGGGCGGCGCTCAGGCACCTGCCGTCGACGGAACACGGCCCGAGCCTCGCTTGCGGCAGCGCGCCCATCAGGCGTGAATTCGTAGAGCCGCCGGCGCGGTCCGGACCGTTCGGTGTCGTCCTCCCAGGTGGACGTGATCCATCCACGACTCTCCAGGCGTTCCAGGATCGGGTAGACGGTACCGGCCGGCCGCTCGGTCGACTTGATCACGAGCAGCCCCCAGACCGGACCGTCGTGGTCGAGGAGTGCGGAGAGCACGTCGATCGTCGACGCGGTGACGCGGGTGAGTGGCTCCATCACGCGGTCACCCGCCGTGCGTCGGAGCGACCCTCGAGGAACGGCAGCGCCAGGGCGACGACGACGGTCACCACCAACGGGACGGTGAAGGCGAGCATCCGCTCCGTCTCCCAGACGGCCGACCGGGCCAGCGTCGGCACATCGAGCGCGGCTTGCGCTCCGCGCACTGCCACGTCGAGCGCGATCAGCACCACGGCGGGGGCCGCAACGAGCCACCAGATGCGCGTTCTGGCCCGGTTCGCCACGAACCATGCCGCGAGCAGCCCGGCGAACCCGACACCCGCGCAGACGACCCACACGCTGCCGCCCAATGCCGCGCCGACCAGCAGCGAGCCGGAACCGGCGACGGCGAGCACGGCGGCGGCCCAGCGACGACGCCCCACCGCCACCCGCGACAGGGCGACGAGCACCAGGCTGACCGGGACGATGACCCCGAGTGCGAGCTGCAGGACCCCGCCGACGCGCTGCTGCTGCGTGCTGGTCCAGACGAAGAACACGGTCCGCTGCAGCACGGACGAGGTGACGACGGACAACACCGCAGCGGTGATGAGCAGTTGCGCAGCGCGGCCGTGCGGCGTGTGGAGCGCGGTCATGGATCCTCCTGGATGGGGGCGTGCGGAGCGGTGGAAGGCAGCGGTCAGGACCATCCCCAGCACGAGGCCACGAGGCGGGACGCCGACCTCGGTCGCACCGAAGACATCGGCGTGCCACTGCTCGCGGCGGTCCTCGCGGACCTCGGCGGGCGACAAGTCGGCCGCACGGTCCACCCACCAGTGGGCTGTCCGGGCGGTTCGTCGTGGTTCGTGGTGCAAGGGCGGTCCTCTCTCACGGGGCGCGGTGCTCGCGCCCGACGTTGTCTCTATCTATATCGCATAAGCCGGTCATGACGCTGCGTCGTGACCGGATCGTGTCCTCGACCGGCACGGTGAGCCCGAGGACCGAGGGCGTTGATCTCAGTGGCTTCACGGGCGCGCCCCCTGGTCCGCAGATGGAGGATGCGGGCGACCGGGATCGGCTGCACCCGATCGATCGGACGCGGTCCACTTGAACGCGTCTGCTCAGAGCAGCCCACCAGTGGAGAAGGAACACGATGGACATCAGGAATGGGGCTTCCCAGCCCGCCGCACCCCGAGGACGCGGGTTCGGTCACGGCGCCGGCTTCTGGATCGCGGCGGCGACGTTCTTCGTCGTGATGGCCTACAGCACCGCCCCGACACCGCTCTGGGGGCTGCTCCAGCAGCGTGACGGCTTCTCGACCTTCGCGATCACGATCGCGTTCGCCGCGTACGCCGTCGGTGTCGTCATCAGTCTCTTCCTCGTCGGGCACCTCGGCGACACCGTCGGTCGGCGTCCGCTGGTGGGGGCTGGAGTCGTGGTCGAGCTGGTGTCAGCAGTGGTGTTCCTGGTGTGGCCAGCACTCTCCGGGCTGATAGTGGCGCGGGTCCTCTCCGGCCTCGGGGTCGGCATGCTCACCGCGACGATCACCGCACACATCATGGAGCTCCACCGACGACACCGTCCGGGCTCCACCCCGGCCAGGGGACAGATCGTCTCGGGTGCCGCGAATCTGGGCGGGTTCGGTGCCGGTGCCTTGGTCTCCGGTGTGCTGGCGCAGTGGGCGCCGGCTCCGACGGTCACTCCGTTCGCGGTGTTCCTGGTGTTGATGGTGCTCGCACTCGTGGGGATCACTCTGGTGCCCGAGACTGCGTCGTCGCAGGAGGTGCGCGCTCCGTACCGGCCGCAGCGGATCCGGGTCCCGGCGGATGCGCGCGGAGTCTTCCTCCTCGCGGGCGGGATCACGTTCGCCGCGTTCGCGGTCCTCGGACTCTTCACTTCCCTCGTCCCGGTCGTCGTCGCCGGACAGCTGCACATCACCTCCCCCGCGGCTTCGGGATCGGTCGTGTTCGTCACGTTCACAGCGGGAGCGGTCGCGCAGATCCTGTTGCGCGCGATCCCGCCCCGCCGGAAGATCGGCATCGGTGCAGGACTGCTGGCCGTAGGGATCGCCCTGGTCACGGTGGTCGTCGTCACGTCCGGCGGCCTCGCGTCGTTCTTCGTCGGCGGGATCGTCAGCGGCGCTGGCGCCGGCCTGCTGTTCACGGCCGCACTCGCTACCGCCGGCGGACTCGCCGCGCCCGAGCACCGCGGCGAGGTCCTCGCCGGGATCTTCCTCGTCGGGTACATCGGCCTCACCGTTCCAGTGGTCGGCATCGGCGTCGCGACCCTGATGGTCAGCCTCACCACCGCGCTCACGGGCTTCGCGGTGGTGATCATCGCTGCCGCACTCTTGACCGCCGTGCCGCTCGTCGTGGCGACGGGGCGCCGCGCTGCCTGACGGACTGCGGGCAACAGCGAGAGGGGGCGCGGCCTGCTGGTCGTTCCCCCTCTCGCTGCTGGAGCCACCCATCCATCAGCCGGCTCGTACCGCTCCCCCAGCGAGGTCCGTCGACAGTGCCTCGAGGCGTGCAAGCGCATCGGTCACGGGGGGCAGGTCCCCGATGCGTGCGGCGGTCCACCGGGCCGACAGCGCCATCCGGTCGTCCTGGAGAAGTCGGCGCAGCACCGGGCCGATGGCCACAGGGTCGCGCTCGACGAGCGCCGATCCGGCCGCGACTGCGCGCGCGGCGTTCACCTCGTGGTCCGCGCCCTGCGGCACCACGACCATCGGGACACCGAGCGTCAAGGCCCCCAGTACCGTCCCGGCACCGCCGACGGTGACGACGGCGTCGACAGCGTCGAGCAGCTCTGTGAGTGCTCGGAACGGGACGTTGAGGACGGTCACCGCCGACCCCGGTTCGATCACCGCACCGACGCCGTTCACCGCAGTGACGACCAGGTCGGCGGCGAGGTCGGTCGCCCGGATGGAAGCGATCACCCGGTCGAGGAGGTGCTGGTCGGTGAACACGGTGCCCATGGTCACCAGGACCCGCCGCCGCCCGTCGGCGGCCTCCGGCAGGTCGACGACCTCGTCAGCGGCTGACGGGTGACGACGGTGGGGTTCCGGACGCATCGAGATCCGCTGCCCAGGCCGTTGCGTCGCCGCGTCCTCCAGGAAAGACGGGTAGGCGTCGATCCAGGCGGTCACCGCAGGGAGCACCACACCACGGTCACGTGATGCCCGATCCACTGCCGCAGCCATCGCGATGCGCACCGCCTCCGACCGTTCAGGTCCGTACGTGTGCCGGAAGAACGGCACACTCAACGCCTCCGCGACGTACGGGCCGACGTGGTCGGAGCTCTCACTGACCACCACGTCCGGCTGCCACGCACGCGCAACGCGGACCGCATCGTCCGCGTCGTTGCCCACCCGGCGGACTGCGAAGTACTCCGCGATCACGTCCGGCCGTGGTTCGGTCGCAGGGCTCACCCCGGTCTGTCGACGCATGACCTGCATCGCCTCGAGCGTCGGGAGTCCCGCAGAGAGCACATCGATGTCCGGGCTCGCTTCCGCGGCGATGAACGAGCTGGCTGCGGCGGCCGTGATGACGGCGACGTGATGACCCGCGGCGAGGGCAGCGCGCATGAGCGGGATCATCGGGATGATGTGACCGGGAAGCGGGTTCGCGGCGAAGGCGATGCGCATGGTGAGCTCCGATGGGAGTCGAGGTGCAGGGACTTGGACGGACCGTCAGAGGCTGACGGTCCTGAGAGGTGCACGCATCAGTGCGACCACGGAGTGCTGATCTCTGCTGCGGAACCGGAATCCGATCAGCTCCGGGTGTTGCATCCGGGTGTCCGCCGGACACAAACAGGTGAACGACCGAAAGGACCACCAGTGGCCCACGACTTCACCTCGATCTACCGAGAGCACTACCCGTCCGTCCTCCGCTTCGTCGCGCGCAGGGCGCCGACGGCTGATGTCGACGACATCGTCGCCGAGACCTTCACCACCGCCTGGCACAAGCAGGAGGAGATGGCGGTCGCTCCCCTGCCGTGGTTGTACCGGACTGCCAGGAACACCATGCTCAACGCCGTCCGGGCCCAGGGGCGGCGAAGCGCGCTGCACGTCCGCATCGCCGGCGACTCCGCCTCCGACGCCTCCCGCGACCCTGCAGCCCTCGTCGGCGAACGTCGGCGCCTGGCCGATGCGTGGCACCAGCTCGACGCCCTCGACCGTGAGGTGCTCGCGCTCCAAGCGTGGGAGGGGATGACTGCCGCCGAATCGGCGGCGGTCCTCGGCATCTCCCGTGCCGCTTGCTCCATGCGCTCCTCACGGGCCCGACGGCGGCTTGGCACGTTCCTCTCCGCCTTCGATGCGGACGCATCGGATGACCACAGCCTGGTGGCTCCTCCCGGCATCCCCAGCACGACGAACGGAAGCTCCCATGTTTGACGTCCACGAACTCCTCCAGCGCCACGACGCAGAACCCGCCCGCCCGCTGACTCCTCAGGAGGCCGACCGCGCCGATGCGTTGCTTCGCGCGATCAGTGCCACACCGCCGGACTGGGCCACCACTCGTCCGGCGCCCTCGAAGCGTCGGACGCATCGTGCCCGTCCGTGGATGCTCGCCGGGGCGCTGACCGTGGCTGCCGCAGTCGGCGGTGTGAGTCTCATCGGGACCGGGCCGCTCGCGCACCTGGTGCACGTCATCGGCGGTTCTGCGAACTCGGCGACGTTGACCACTGCACAGGTCAGTTCATGGACCCCGATCGCGTCGACACCCCCGGCGACCACGGATGTCCATGACCTCGCCGTCCAGTGCTTGCGCGGGTACGCCGAGCATGAGTTGACACCCCGTGAAGCTGCCGTCGTCACCGTGACGAACGTCGAACAGCGGGGCGAAGTGACGAGTCTGATCTCCTCTGGCGGTGCCGGTGCACCGCGCGTGTGGTGCCTTGCTGGCCCGAACGGCATCGCGACGTCGGAACGCATCGACGACGCTGCCTCGCCCCTCAAGACGCTCCGTCCGCAATCGCTGAACCTGCAGACGTTCGGTGGTCAGGGGGACGATGACAACGCGACGATGAGCGGGTACGGACAGGCAGGATCCGACGTCACCTCGCTCACCATCGAGATGCCGGGCCACCCGGCGGTGACCACGTCCGTGGACGACGGCCTGTGGTCCATGTGGTGGCCTTCGCCTGGCCTCCGGACCCTGCCGGACCTCGGCGCGATCACGTTGACCTGGACGACGAAGGACGGGACGCAACACACCGGGACCGCCCAGGACCTCACGTGGGACCGGGTCCGCTGACGCGCCACTCCGCCCGCAAGGGTCTCGACGACGGAAGAGGGACCGCCGGCCGGCTACGCGGCCGGCGATCCCGACCCGGGCCGCGCGGCTCTCACAGCGCACGACCCGGGGCGGGGACGATCCCGACGACGTCCACCAGCACGACTTCGACGGGAGGAGGCAACCCGACCACGAACATCCGCACGATCACCGGGATCCGCGGGTCGGACACGGTCGATCTGCTGATGACCGGTGTTCCCACGGAGGCACGGAGACCGCCGCTCGGTGACCGTTGCGCGATGCACCTCACGGATGAGGACACGAGCAGACTGAACGAGGAGCACGAGCATGTTGCACGATCCGGTCGTCTCCGTCCGTGGAATCCGCGCCCGGAACGCGCTCCGACTCCGCATGGACATCGCGGAGTCCGGCCTGGAGCTGTTCGAGCGACACGGCTACGACAGGACCACGCTCGAGGACATCGCACGCCACTCCGGGGTCAGCGTGTCGACAGTCCACCGGTACTACTCCGCGAAGGACAGGATCCTCGTCGGACACCCGCGGCTCTACATCGGTGGCCTGTCAGCACTGTTCGGTGCGAGTGCGCCAGGCACTTCCCTCGACACCGCTCTCGAGGACGCCGTGCTCGCCTTCCTCAGGCGGGCCGATTCCGACCGGCTGTTCCTCCGGCGGATCCGTACCCTCATCGACCAGGTGCCGTCCGCGCAGGCACGCGTGCACGACTTCTTCTCGCGTGAGAACGAGATGCTCGCACGTGCCGTCCGCGACCGCGCGATCAGCCGGGAAACCGGGAACGCGCCGCTCCCGTACTCGGCGGCGATCGCAGCCGGCAGCGCGATGATGATCGTGACCACCGCTCTGGATGTCGCGAGGACGCAGCCGCACCGGGCGGCCAGGGACATCGGGCTCGAACTCATCGACACGTTCCACGCTGCTCCGCTCGGGGAACACCACGCCGTCCTCAGCGGAACCACCGACGCGCGGCCTGCGCCGCACGGCAGAGACTGCCGACACCGCGGGCCAGTCCGCCCGTCGGCGTCCGTCGTCACCGCGGCGGGACCCGCTTTCCAGGAGGCACGCAATGACCCCGACATCACCACCCCCGGTTCTCCCGGAGACGCCCTTCTCATCTGAAGACATCCTGCGGCTCACCGCGATGCTCGACGGAACGGCCCTCACCCCGGACGACGAGGAGTACCTCGCCGCGTGCACCGGGTACAACCTGGCGAGCCACCGACGACCCGATCTCGTCGTCCTCACCGAGAGCGCGGCTGACGTCGTGCTCGCTGTCACGTTCGCGAACGACCACGGTCTCCCGATCGCCGTCGTCGCGACCGGCCACCACGGAGTAGCACCGCTCGAGCACGGCCTGCTCGTCAACACGAGTCGGATGAACGACGTCGAGGTCGACGGACCCGGTCGACGGGCGATCGTCGGCGCCGGCGCCCGGTGGAACGACGTCGTCCCGAAGACTGCGCAGCACCATCTGACGCCGATCCACGGGTCCTCCGGTCACGTCGGCGTCGTCGGCTTCACGCTCGGTGGCGGCCTCAGCCCGATCCTCGGCCGGAAGTACGGGTGGGGTGCACATCACGTCATCGCGCTCGACGTGGTCACGGCCGACGGCACGCTCCTCCACGCGGACACCTCCGAGAACAGCGAGCTGTTCTGGGCCATCCGCGGCGGCCGGAGCTCGATCGGGATCGTCACGGGGATGGAGATCGAACTGTTCCCCGTCAGTCGGTTCGTCGGTGGCGGCCTCTTCTTCGACGGCGCCCATGCTGAAGCGGTGCTCGCCGCGTTCGCGCGGGTGACCGCTGACGCGCCCGACGAGTTGACGCTGTCCGTCGCGTTCCTGCGTCTCCCGCCCGTTCCTGGCATCCCGGAGATGCTCGCCGGACGTTTCGTCCTGCACGTGCGTGTCGCACTCATCAAGTCGGCGGAGGACATCGACCTGCTGCTGGCGCCGCTCCGCAACGCGGCACCGCTCCTGCTGGACACCGTGCAGGAGACGCCGTCCGAGGGGTTCGAGCGCGTCCACAACGACCCGGTCGACCCCGCTCCGTTCTCGGAGGACACGTCGATGCTCACCGGATTGACCTCGGACGTGCAACAGGCGCTCCTCGAGCAGGTCGGACCGGAATCGGGTACCGGCCTGCACATCGTCGAGCTCCGCCACATCGGTGGCGCCCTCGCCCGAACACCGCAGACGGGGCGCACGATCTCCACCGCTGATGCTGCGTACGTGCTCTGGGCGGTGTCGATCGGCATGCCCGACGACGCGACGGGGATCGCCGAAACCCACCACGTCGTCGAAGCGATGGCCGGGTGGAGCACCGGCACGCGCTACCTCAACTTCGCTCCGGAGGACGGCCGACCCGAAGCCGCGTTCTCGACGGACGACTGGGCGCGTCTCCGACGCGTCAAGACGGCCGTCGACTCGCGCGACGTCTTCCGCACCGAACGACCGCGTCCGCGGCCCTGACCCCTGACAGCAAGGAACACCACCATGACCATCGAATCGATCACGACCGCGGTCTCTGCCGAGACCGAACGCACCCTCGCTCCGATCCCGCTCGCCTGGGCCCGCGCACTCGACACGGCCGCTGCCGAGGTGCTCCAGGGTCTGCTGACCGAGGACGTCGTCGTCGACCTCACCCCCGCGACCACGAAGATCGGCCTCGAGTTCCCCGTCCTCACCGGTCGGGACACCGTCATCGCGAACATGATCGGCGCCGTCGGCCCGCTCGACACCATGCACATGGTCTCGAACGTCACCTACCGTGCCCAGGGCGACGGCTACCGCATCGAGGCCTACGCACTCGCGCAGCACTTCCTCCCGGGCGCCGGACCGGAAGCTTCCGCGACCCGGCGCGCGCTCATGGGCAACACGTGGACGTTCACCGTCCGCAACACTCCGGACGGCCCCCGCGTCGCGCGCTTCGTCATGGACTGCCTCTGGATGGAGGGCGATCCCATGGTCCTGCTCGCCGCGGTGAGCTGAGGCTGCTGCAGCCGCGCACTGAGACGTTCGCTGAGAGGTCCTTCGAACGCCGGCCCCTCACCTCGATCGGGTGGGGGGCCGCGTCCTCACCGCGGGATGACCCGACCGAGCACGACCGGGTCGGCGAGCAACGCCAGGATGCGATCGCCCGCGGCGACTGCGCCGCCCTCGCCTCCACCACTGGGCTGCAATGCCGCGACGACGATGGTGAACGCGAACTCCGCGGCGAGGTGGCTCTCCTCGTCGGGATGATCGGGTGCGAGTCGCTCACGTACCGCCTCCGCGAGGAGCGCGGACTCCCGGTGGGCCGAGTCCCACATCCTGGCACGTGCGACCGGGACCTGATCGATGATCGCGCGGATCCGGCTCACGACGTCGCGCGATTCGTCAGCGCCGATCAGCAACGCCCGAACGGATGCGCCGAGCGACTCTGCCACGGATTCGGATGTTGGCCTCGACCGGAACGTCCGAGCGAGCGTCCCGATCTCCATCATCGGATGGTCGACCAGGAGGCTGTCCTTGGTCGGGAAGTACCGGTGCAGTGTCGATACGCTCACGCCCGCCCGCCGAGCCAACTCGTCGAGCGTCGTCGCCTCGTACCCATGCGCCTCGAACAGCTCGAGCGCGGCGTCCGCGATCCACGACCGCGTGTGCTCCGCGTTGCGCTCACGGACCCCCACAGTTACAAGGTCGCCTTCGGTGCGATGAGGGCGGTGGTCAGCTGCGCTCCGAGCCAGGACCGCACGCGGTCCGCCGACCAGCCGCGGTCGCGCAGGACCTTCCAGCGGCCGAACCCGAGGTAGAACCAGAGGACGTCGGCGGCGTCCTCGGCGCTGACATCGGCACGCAGGCACCCCAGGGCTTCGAGTCGTCGGCCCGCCTCGCGCACGCGCGCCTCGTACAGCTGCTCGAGCCGACGGATCGACTCCAGGATCACCGGATCGGCCGCGACGTTGCTGTACACCTCGCCCAGCAGCCAGGCGTGCTCGATGAAGAGCGACTCGACCAGACGCTCGAGCCCCGCGACGACCTCCTCCGCCGTCGCCGCCTCGGTGCCGTCCCCCTCGGCCGCACTGCGGAAGGCATCGGCGGCGGCCGACTCGACGAGGGCGATGAGCAGTTGCGGCTTGCCGCCGACGCTCGTGTAGACCGTGTTGACCGCGACGTCGGCACGCGCAGCGATGCCTGCGATCGTCGCGCGGACGTAGCCGTGTTCCTGGTAGGCGGCGAGCGCCGCGTCGAGGACGATGCGACGCGTCTCGGCTGCGGACGATGCCCGACGCTGGGACCGGTACGGACGTGTCTCCACCCGCCGAACCCTACTGCACCGGTCCGGCAGAGGAGGTTCGGTGGGAGCGGCGGTGTGCTGAGGAGTCGCTCGCCGGCGAGCCCTCTGACGCGGGCACGGGTGCGAGGACAGTCGCGGCGATCTGCTCGTCGAGCCACGAGCGGGCACGGTCGGCGTCCCACCCTCGCTCGCAGAGGGTCTTCCACTGGCGGAAGCCGAAGGAGAACCAGAGGACGTCGGTGGCCTCGTCGACCCCCAGCCCGGGACGCAACCGACCGAGCACCTCGAGCTGCCGCGCGACCTGCGCCATGTGGCCGGAGTGGATCGCCTCGACCTCCTGGAGGGCACCGGCGATCGCGGGATCCGCCGGCGCATGTCCCCAGAGCTGGTCGAGGAGCCAGGTGTGCTCGCTGTACAGCGAACCGACCACCCGGCTGATCCGGCCGAGCACCTCCTCCGCCGTTGATCCGACGGCGGTCGGCACGTCCTCGTCGACGCGCGCGAACGCCTCGGCAGCGGCTGACCGGACGAGCGCGACGAGCAGTTGCGGCTTGCCACCGACGCTCGTGTAGACGGTGTTCACCGCCACGTCGGCGCGGGCCGCGATGCCCGCGATCGTGGCGCGGGCGTAGCCGTGTTCGCGGTACGCGGCGAGCGCTGCGTCGAGGATGATGCGACGCGTCTCGGCAGCCGATGACGCGCGACGGCGGGAGCGGTACGGACGTGTCTCCACCGGTCGGAGTTTACTGCACCGGCTCCGGGGCCCGGGGTCGACGTCGAGGCGATGGTGGGTCAGGCGAGGCCCGAGTCCCAGCCCTCACCCGGCCCGATCGGGCGGCGCATGGCTGTCGGTTCCTGCTGACCGGTCCCGCGGGAGGACCCGGCGGTGGTGAGTTCTGCCAGGGTGTCCCAGATGACGTCGACCGGGTCCGGGAGGGCGTTCATCCGGTCGCGCAGGAACTCGCTGCCACGACGTGTGCGGTCGTCGGCCAGCACCCGTCGAACAGCTCCGCGGACCTGTTCCGGTGTGGGTGTCCCGGTGCGGAGGTCGATCCCGCACCCGGCCCATTGGACGCGTGCCGCGATCTCCGGCTTGTCCTCGGTGGCACCAGCCACCACCAGCGGGAGACCGGCCGCGATGGCCCGTTGGACGCCGCCGAATCCCCCGTTCGTCACGAACACGGCGCACCTCGGCAGGAGTTCGTCGTACGGTACGTACTCCTCGACCCGGGCGTTGGCTGGGAGACGGCCCCCCATGGCACGGACGACGTCGTCGACCGGGCGGCCACCGGTCGCGGCGACGACGAGGACGTCCTCGTCTGCGAGAGCACGGAGCGTCGGGACGATGACCCGCCCGAGGTCACGGTTGTCCATGGTGCCCTGCGACACGTGCACGACCGGGCGGCCGGAGTCGAGGTCCGCCCACCAGCCCGGCACCCCGGTGCTCACGCGGTGCCGATGGCGCATCGGACCGACGAAGCGGACCGTGTCCGGCAGGTCCCGGCGCGGGTACTCGAGCTCCGCGATGCTGAGCTGGAACAGCCGGTCGTAGGAGACGTAGGGGTAGTCGTAGAACGAGACCGTGGTGGGCGGCTCGCCGACCTCGGCCAACGCCTCGTCCACAGCGATCCCGATCGGTCTCAGCGGGCCGCGGAGCAGGAAGCTGGTCAGTGCTCGGTTCCGGAGACGGCCGACGGCGGTCTTCGCGGGCGCGAGCACCAGGCCGAACGGTCCGGTGTCGACACTGGTCATCACGACCGGGATGGGGGACACCCCGATGACCGGCAACCGCTCGGCAGCCGGACGCGACGAGTACGGAGCGAGCCCCGTGAAGGTGGCATCGCCGATGATCCCGTCGAACCGGTGCGAAGCGAGCAGCGCCCGGACGGCACGCCATTGGCCGGGGAGCACCCGAGCGAACATGCCGATCACCTCGTGGCGCATCGCGGCGAGGCCCTTGATCGCTTGCCGACCGGGGAGCCACTCCTCCAGGTCGCTGTCGTCGTAGTCGGCCTCGGCTGGGAGGGGCTCGAAGGTGAGACCAGAGCGGAGCACGGCGTCCTCGTACCGGCGCCCGGTCAGCACGGTGACGTCGGCTCCTCGGCTCAGGAGCCCCCGTCCGAGTTCGATCACGGGCATGACGTGACCGTGCATGGGCGGTGCGCACAAGAGGAACGAAGGCATGGTCGCGATGTTCGCGGGTATCCGGCGCCACCGCCTCAGTAGATCCTCGCAATCACCATGCGTACGAGTACTGATGCGGTGACACATGCGCGGATGGTCCTGTTGACACCGTGGAACCAGACATCGAACCAACGGCAGGTGGAGCCGCTCCGGCTCCGAGAAGGCCTGCGTGCGGCGCCTGGATCGTTGCGCCTGCGCTCGTCGTCCTGATCGGCTCGTCGATCGCGTTCGGCGTGCAGCCGCTGCAGATCGCGAACGAGGCCTCCACGCCGGTCGTCGCCGTGTACGAGCACCTCCTGTGCGGGATGCTGCACGCCGTCAACGACATCGCTGACACCGGTTCCTCCTGCCACTGACAGCGGCAGGCAGGAGTCGGTGCACGCGGTGGCTCACGCCGACTGTACCGACGCGACCTCGTGGAGGTTCAGCGCCAGCTGCGTGCGCGACCGCACCCCGAGCTTCCGGTAGACCGCGGCGAGATGGGTCTCGACCGTCCGCACGCTGAGGAACAACGACGCGGCGACCTCCCGGTTCGACTGCCCGGCAGCCGCCGCCCACGCCACGCGCTGTTCCGCGGGGGTCAGGCGGGCCCTGCCGTCAGCCTCCTCCAGGCGGGCCCGTGCCGCCTCCGTCCGCGCGAGCAAGCGCGGGTCACCGATCCGGCCTGCCAGTTCCGTGGCGGTCTCCAGGACGTGCAGGCCGCGCGCGGCCTGGTCGGCGCGCAACAGGATCGCGATCTGTTCGAGCTCGGCGCGGAGGACCTCCGGGCGGAACCCACCGCGGCGGAGATCGGCGAGCCCTTGGCTCGAGAGCCGGAGGGCGCGCTCCTCGTCGCCGAGGTGCGCCGCGACGAGAGCCTGCAAGCGGAGCGCCTGCCCGCGGGCGTGTGTCCGACCGGGCCGACGGCCCAGTTCGGCCAGGTCGGTGATGACCGCGGTGGCGCGGTGGACGTCACCGGCGTGCACGAGGGCGCGGACGAGTTCGACGTCGATCCAGAGCCGCTTGCCCGGTTCGTCGATGCCGTGTCGCCGAGCGGCCGAGTACGCCGCCTCGAGGTCCTCGAGTGCTTCGCCCCAGCGCTCCGACCAGGCGTTGTCGAGCCCCGAGATGCCGATCCGGAGCAGCGCCCCGCGGCCCTCTGCCGCCGGGCTGAGAGGGGTGAGGAGGAGCTCGTCGAGCGCCTCACGGTCGTTCTGTGCGAGCGCCATGAGCCCTCTGGCTCGGTACAGGCTGGGCGGGAGCAGCGTCAGTGATCGGGCTTCGTGCTCGCCCTGCTCCAGCAGGTCGTCGGCCACCGACAGCTGCCCGGCGAGCGTCTCGACGATCGACGAGTGTGACAGGCCCTGGACGATCGCGTACACCTCGCCGGCGGTCTTCGCGGCCCGGACGAATGAGCCCAGGTTCGCGCGCGACCGGACGAGGTCGTCAGCCTGGTACGGCCACAGCGCTTCCAGCGCGTCCGCGGTGTCCTCGAGCGCGGGGATGCCGGAAGAACGCTCGCTGGCGCGGAGCTCCGCGAGGAACGCGTCGTCGACGCCGTCACCTCGGTCGAGGCGGAAGTAGGCCGCCCAGGACAGCGCGGCGCGGCGCGCACGCGGAGCGTCGTCGCGCGAGAGGAGGTCCTTCATGCCGATGAGCCGCGCACCAGAGGCGTCGTCGTGGCCCGGCATCGACGCCAAGCGCCAGGTCTCGAGGATGTTCCACCGGACGCTGCCGACGTGTGCGACCCGTTGCAGAGCGTTCAGGCGACGGTCCACGGCACCATGCCCACCGGTCCGCTCGACTGCTTGGACGAGGACCGCGATCACGCGGTCGTAGGTGGGCACGTCGAGCGTCTCGACGTCGAGCTCCGCCATGACCTCGAGTGCGAGTGCGGGGTCACCCACCGCGAACGCCAGCTCCGCCGAGTCCGCGACGCGGAGCGCACGACCGGCCGACGCGTGCTCGGTCCGTGCGAGTGCCCGCCAGGCGAGCCGGAGCGCGGTCTCGGTCGCACCCGCTCGGCGCGCACGACCGGCCGCGTCCGCGAGTTCCGCTGCGAGCTGCTCATCGGCGCCGGGCGGTGTCCCGGCGTCCCGGTGCTCGAGGCGTCGTGTCGCGGGCAGCGGGAGCTCCGCGACGGTCGCGTGGAGGGCCCGTTCCTCCTCGGCGGAGAGCGCCTGGAGCGCGGCGGCCGCGAGCAACGGGTGCGCGGCGGCGGCCCGACCGGCCTCGTACCGGAACACCCGCCGACCGGCGCCGTCCGCCAGGGCGGTAGCTGCGCTCGGGCAGATGAGGGCGAGGTCGTCGACCTCCGCCGATCCGAGCACCGCGACGAGCTGGAGCACCGCGCGGACCGACTCGGGGAGTGCGGCGACGCGGTGCGCGACCGCCTCGACGACGGACCCGGTCGCCCACCGACGGAGGTCTCCCTCCGCCCGGGCGGCGGCGAGCTCGATGGCCCAGAGCGGGTTGCCGCCGCTCGCCTCGGCGACCTCCGCGAGCGTGGACGGCGTGAGTCCTCCGAGTCCGGCATCAGCGACGACCCGGCGGACGGACGTCGCCCCGAGGGGGACGACCGCCGCGACGTCGGTCGGCGCGAAGAGCGGGCGGACGGCGAGGTCCTCCGGCCCTCCGTCGGCACGCCGTGCGGCGACCACGGCGAGCGTGGACCCCACGGCCTGCCGCAGGAACGCCCGCTCCACCGTCCGGCGGGTCTCCGGGTCGAGCCACTGCCACTCGTCGATGACGAGCGTCGCGCCGTCCCTGGCGAGGGTCGTGAATACCTGCGTGACCCCGGCCTGGACCATGACCGAGTTGATCCCCGAGCCCGTTCCGCGGCCGAGCACCGCGAGGAGGGACTCCCGCTGTCCCGTCGGCAGCTGCCGGAAGACCGCGTCCGGAACCGGTGCGAGGAGGTCTCGGAGGCCGGCGAACGGTTGCCGGTCGCCCTCGGTCGGGCGCACGAAGAGCACCGTCCGGCGGGTGTTGATCCGTCGGACCACGGTGTCGATCAAGTGGGACTTTCCGATCCCGGGCTCGCCGACCAGCATGAGCCGTCCCCCGGAAGTGGTCGCTGCGGTGACCGCCCGCGCCAGCAGCCCTCGGCGTTCCGGGGCAAGGCCCATCGGGTCGTCCTGTCCGTGCTGCTGCATCACGTTGTTCCTTTGTTGTAGACCATGCAATTCGATGGATGACGTTACATCAACCGAGTGGCACTCGAATTTGTGTCAAAGATCGGGGAGATGACGGTCCGGTGAACAACCGTGCGCCCCCCACCGTGGTCCCACTGATGCGGAACGACCGGCGGACCGGTGAGGATCAGCCGGTGGCCCGCAGCCCTCGACCGTCGCGAGGGACGTCCTGGCCACCGGGAGGAAGCACTCATGGACGTCGCCGGATCGATCTCGACCGCCCCGCTGTCGTTGAACACCATCCAGATCGACGCCGCCGACCCGCTCGCGCTCGCGTGGTTCTGGTCCGCGGTCCTCGGCGTCCCGGTCAACCCGGGCTCGACGACGGACAGCGCTTCGCTCGTGACGAGCAACCGGATCCCGTCGCTCGTGTTCACGCGGACCGAGGAGCCGAAGATCTGGCGCAACCGCATCTCGTTCCGGTTCGTCTCGGACGACACCGACGCGCACCTCGGTCGGTTGTTCGAGATGCATGTGCCGTTCATCCGCACCGCAGGCGGGCCGAGCGGGACCACCACGTGGGAGTTCCTCGACCCGGAGGGCAACGAGTTCACGCTCAGCGAGCGGTCCACGCTCCCCTGATCGACGGCTGTCGACAGAGGCCCAGCACCACTGCCCCGGTCATCGTGGGAGCACGGAACACCCGGGGACGGTCGGGCGCTCGTCATGCCCGGAGCGCGACGCCGAACTGCCCCAGGTTCTGCCCGTCGAGCAGTTCCAGGAGCGCTGCCGGAGCACTGTCGAGGCCGGTCGTGATCGTCTCGATCGACGTGATCCTGCCGCTACGCCGCCACGCCCTGAGGACAGAGGTCGCCTCGGTCCACTCCGCGCGGAAGTCGCCGACGAGGAACCCCTCGAGGCGGAGGCTCCTCGTGATCGCCGTGAGCGCCAGGTCCTCGAACCCGGTGACACCGCGAGCACCGCCCTGGTACGCGGACGTCGCTCCGGAGCAGACGATGCGCCCGTGCCGGTTCATCCGGGGCAGGACCCCTGCGGTCACCGGGCCCGCCACGTTGTCGAAGTAGACGTCGATGCCCGACGGCACGGCTCGGGTCAGGTCGTCGAGGAACGTGCTCGACCGACGGTTCACCGCCGCGTCGAACCCCAGGCGTCCGATGAGGGCGGTGTTCTTGTCGTCGGAACTGGTGATCCCGACCACACGCGCACCCAGCGCGCGAGCGATCTGTCCCGCCAGGTGCCCGACACCCCCGGCAGCGCCGGACACCACGACCGTCTCGCCGGCGGCGACCCTCCCGACCGTGGTGAGCCCGAAGTAGGCGGTCAGGCCGTTCTGCCCGAGGACGCTGAGGTACTGCTCGATCGGAGCCGGCGTCTCCAGCACCCGGAGCTGGTCCGCTCGCATGATCGAGTACCGCTCCCACCCCGCGAACCCGGCGACGAGCGACCCCACGGCCGGCCCGTCCTCCGGTCCCCGGAGGACCCGGCCGATCACCGTGCTCGGGATGGTCTCGCCGACGACGAGCTGCGGTCGGTAGGTGTCCATCTCCATCGACGCGCGTGCCGCTGCAGCGACGGACAGCATCTCGTTCTCGACGAGGACCTCGTCCGGCAGCACGTCCCGGAGCGGCTCGTCGTGCCGCTCGAAGTGCTGCAGCTGCAGGGGCCCCGTCGGGCGGGCGCGCATGGCGATGCGGGAGTTGGTGACGGGCTGGCGCTCCGTCGAGGGGTCGAGCATGGTGTGGGTCCTCCTGGTGTCGGCCGACGGTGTCGTCGTGACGGTGTCGTCGTGCCGGTTCGTCCGTCGCGCGGGATCGGGTCCTCGCTCACTCGATCGCTGCGAGCCCGAGTTCCCAGAGGCCGTCTGCGGTGTCCGGGTCGATGGACCAGGACGCGACGCCGCTCTGCAGACCCGTGCCGCCCTCGACGACCGCGGCGGGTCGTCCGTCCTCGAAGTACCGACCGGTCACGTGCGCCGTGGCCGGCGCGGCCACGAGCGACACCTGGTCCGCTGCGCCCTGTGCCGTCGTCTTGAAGAACGCCGGCGTGTGCACCTTCCCGTCCTCCTCGTAGACACCCATCGACCGCAGGCTGACCGGGTCCACGTGCCGCTGCAGACGGGTCCGGATCCATCCCGGCGCGACCGCGTTGGCGGTGATGCCGTCGCCGGCCCACCGCCTGGCCATCCCGACCGCCATGAGCACGTCGGCGGTCTTCGACTGGGCGTACGCGACCCAGGGGTCGTACGGGCGACGGGCGAAGTGCGGGTCGTCGAGGTCGAGCGGCGCGAGGAGCTGCGCCCCGGAGCTCACCACGACGATGCGCGCGTCCCCCGCGGCGACGAGGTGCTCGTGCAGTCCGAGTGCGAGCGCGAAGTGCCCGAGGTGGTTCGTGGCGAGCTGCATCTCCCAGCCGCTCGCCGACAACCGGCGGTCTGGGAGTGCCATCACCCCCGCGTTCGCGATCAGGCCGTCGAGCGGGCGGTCCCACGCACGGACGAACGACCGGACGGAATCGAGGTCGGCCAGGTCCAGTTGCCGGACGTCGACGTCTCCCGACCGGGCGAGGGCGTCGACGTTCGACGGGTCCCGCGTCGCGATGGTGACGGCAGCTCCGGCGCCGACGAGTGCCTCCACGGAGGCGAGGCCGAGACCGGACCCACCCCCGGTGACCAGGTACCTCCGCCCGGTCAGGTCGACGCCGGCCAGGACGTCCGCGGCGGTCGTCCGGCGCTCCGGTGACGTGTCGTGGTGGTCGCCGGTGTTGTCGTGGTGATCTGTGTCCATCGGGAGCTCCTCGGGTCTTCGGCATTGTTCGGACAGTGTGTCCGGACAGGTTGTCCGATCGAGTGAACCGTAGCACGAGCATCGGACAGCCTGTCCGGACAAGCTGTCCGATGTGCGCTACGCTGCTGCCATGCCCTCCGTGACGCGTTCCGCTTCCAAGGCCCCCTCGCCCTCCTCGGTCGAGTCGCGCCTTCTCTCCGCCACGCAGGACCTCCTGGCGGGCGGGGCGCTGTTCACCGAGCTGAGCGTCGGTGCGATCGTCGAGGCTGCTGGCGTCGCCAGGTCGAGCTTCTACGCCCACTTCCCCGACAAGACGCAGCTTCTGCGCCGCTGCGCGGCGGACCTCGGCGACTCGTCCTTCGGACTCCTCGCAGACTGGGACCCTTCCGCCGTGTCCGCGCTGCAGGACCTGAGCGCGATCATGCGCCAGATCCTGGCCCACTACCGGGACAGAGCCCCGCTCCTCCGGGCCGTGGTGGAGGTCGCGGCCTACGACGCGGACACCCGACGGTTCTGGGACGACCAACTCGAGGTCTTCGTCCGGCATGCAGAGCTGCTGCTGCACCGAGAGCAGCATGCCGGCCGCACACCCCGGAGCGTGGACGTCGAGGTCGCCAGCAGGATGTTCGTCCACGGCGGCATGCAGGCCATCACCCAGCAGGTGCTCTCCGGCGCACCCGCACACGACTCGGCCGTCGCTGAGGAGCTGTCCGCACAGCAGTGGTTCGGCTCGTTCCGCCGGCCGTCTGCCACATGACGAAGGAAATCGCATGACCACACGAACCGACCACCCCACGGTGCTCCTGGTGCAGGGCGCCTGGCACCACCCGGACGCCTGGCTGCCGCTGCGCGGTGAGCTCTTCCTCCGCGGAGTGCGCACCGTCGTCACCGACCTCCCCAGCGCCGGAACGGCACCGACCGGGTCGATGCACGACGACGCGGACGCCGTCACGGCCGCCATCGCCGCCATCGCCGGTCCCGTCGTCGTCGTGGCGCACTCCTACGGCGGGATCCCGGCCACTGAGGCGACCGCGACTGCGACCGGTGTCACACAGTTGATCTACGTCGCGGCGTACGTACCGGACGTCGACGGGTCGATGTACACCCTCCACGGCGTCCCGGACCCCGAGGACGTCAGCGGCCTCGTCCCGACCGTCCCGGATCCGCGGACCACGTTCTACGGTGACCTGACCGACGAACGCGCTGCCGTCGCCGTCGCCCGGATGGTCGAGCAGACGCAACGCGCCTTCGTCGAGCGGGTCCGCGGGGCCGGCTGGAGGTCCGTGCCGACGACGTACGTGGTCTGCGATCAGGACCAGGCGATCCCGCCCTCGATGCAGGCCGCGATGGCAGCGCACGCCGGTGCCACGGTGCGGCACCTCGCCAGCAGCCACTCGCCGTTCCTGTCCGAGCCGGGTGCACTCGCCGACCTGGTCCTCTCGACCGTCTCGGCTGCCGCGGTCTGAGCGACGGCCGGCCCGGCTCCCCGGTCTCGTCGGGGGCCGGTCCGGCTCTCCCGCCGGGCCGACTCCCCGTTCCCGTCGTGCCTCAGAAGCAGTAGGTCCGCGTGGTGACGGTCTCGAACCCGAGACGCTCGTACACGCGCGCACCCTCGTCGCTCGCCTGGAGGTACGCCACCTCGGCACCCTGCTCGCGGGCCGCGTGCATCAGGGCCCAGGTGATCGCAGCACCATGGCCGTTGCGCTGGTGGTCCGGCAGCGTGCCGATCGCGTACAGGCCGACGATCGTCGGGGACGTCTGGACGGACATCCCCGTCGACACCACCTGGCCGTCGTCGTCGGTGACCACGAACGCCGACACCTCCGGACGGGCGAGCACGGCGTCGTTCGCGAACGGTGCTGTGCCGGCGACGTCGGTCAGCCCGAAAGCGGTCGCCATGCACTGCTGGATGCCCGCGATGTGCGACCGCTCGGCAGGGCGCACAGCCCGCGTGACCGGAGGCGCCGCGATCTCGTCCAGCAGTCCCGTCGACATGGTCGGCAGCACCGCGGACCCCTCGTACCCGCGGTCGGCGGCCCACCGGGCCTGCTCGGCCGTGGGGGTGGCACCGACCTGTGCGACGCGGACCCGCTGGTCGTCGCCGAGTCGGCTGAGGAGCCGGTCGAACTCGGCGACGGGCTCGTCCGGTCGCGCGGTGACGAGTCCGTTCGCGGTGATCGTCCCGGCGCCGGTCCAGGCGACGGCGAGTTCATCGTCACCGACGAACCAGCCGTTCTCTGCGTGCTCGGCGATGAGACGGATGGTCCTGATGCGTTCCACGTCGAAGGAGTCGGCACGGCTCGGGATGCGGGAGGTTGGGTGGGTGGTCATCTGGGTTCCTTTCCTGGGGCGCAGTCCGGACCAGACCGGTACCGCGCGGATGAGTGGATCGGGAGGGCATCCCGGACGTGTCTCGGTCAGGCGTGCTCGGCCGTCACCGTGGCGAGCCACTCGTCGCAGGCCGCGGCGAAGCGTTCCGGCTGCTCTGCCCACGGCACATGGCCGCTGTCCTCGATGACGGCGAGGGTCGACCCCGCGATGCGCTCGAAGATGCGGGCAGCCTGCGAGACGGGATCGCAGATGAAGTCGTCGTCACCGACGACCACCAGCGTCGGCACGTCGATCCGGTGGAGGTCGGCGAGCACGTCGTCACCCTGGAACCCGGACGCGTTGGCGTACCCGTTCGCGGTCTCGTCGATCTGGAGCGTGGGCATCACGGTCGCGGCGAGTTCCGGGTCGTGGAAGTAGAAGGGACCGATGGCGTCCAGGGTCTCGGTGATGCTGCGCGGCGTCGTGTCGGCACCGGTCATCATCGCGATCGCGGCATCGACGAATCCGGGGCGGGTCTCGTAGAAGGGGTGGGTCCGGCGTCGTTCCATGGCTGCCAGGAGCTCACGGGTGCGCAGCTCGTCCGGCGCCGCGATCGCGTCGATGGCGATGATCCCGAGCAGGTGCTCACTGTGCTCGATGCCGTACGCGAGCACCTGCTGGCCGCCGGCGGAGTGACCGGCCAGGAAGACACGAGGGGCGCCGAGGTGCTGGCGGAGACCGTCGATGTCGGCGACGAAGTGGGACAGGGTGTACTGGTCGGGCTGCTCCGGCCCCGTCGAGTCACCGCTGTGCCGGGTGTCGAAGTACACCACTGTGCAGTGCTGCTCCAGGGCCGGCTGCGGGAGCAGGTAACTGATCGAGGGGCCCCAGCCGGGCGACGGGAAGAGCATGACGGGTCCGGACCCGCGGACCACGTAGTGGAGACGGTTGCCGTTGACGTCGGCCGTGTGGCTGCCCGGCGTGAGCCGTGCTCCCAGGGCATCAGGGTGCGACGGCACGGCCGTCGGGAACGTGAGCGGTTCTGCAGGAGCGGTCATGCGGTGACGGTAGGACGGAAGACGACGTGCGAGCGCCCGTGGAATCACCGAAGCGGACGAAGCTATGCCCGACGTCGTCACGGACACCGGTCGTTGCACGCTGTCGATCCGAGCGCGGGAGCCGTGGCGACCCGGCGTCGCCGCGACGCCGTCGTGCTCGCCGCCGGATGGACGACGTCATCGTCGACCCGGCAGGACGGCGGGCCCTCGTCGGAGCGCGCGGTGGCGGGACGTGGTCCCGCGCACCGCCGTGCACGGCCTGGTGCCCGCACTCGAGGCCGTCACCGCCGACGGGTCCGTCGTGCGCGCGAGTGCGACCGAGCACGCCGACGGTGTCTGGTGAGCACGATCGGACCCCAACCGTCGCAGGACTGGGTACACCTCAGTGGAAACGCGGGCTGCAGCTCCGTCGCCCCGTTCTGGGGCGACGGGCGTCAACGGGCGGTGCTGACGACGAGCACCACGGCGAGGACGATCCCGTGGACCAGCGACGTGAACGAGGACAGCTGGAGCGACGTGATCAGCCCGGGGGCGTTCCGCGCGCGAATCCCGGCGAGCACCGCCGGCACGGCCAGCACGAGGGACACGGCCGCGATGAGCACGAGCGGGTGCTCCGGGACGATGACGAGCAACAGGAGGTACGGCAGCAGCATGAACACCGCGTAGGCGGTCCTCGCGGCACGGCCGCCGATGACGACGGCGAGCGTCCGTTTGCCGGCCTGCTGGTCGGGCCCGATGTCCCGGATGTTGTTCACCATGAGCACGCCGGACGCGAACAATCCGAGGGACACGGCGCCCACCAAGCCCTCGAGCGTGGCGTGCCGGGTCTGGACGAACTGCGTGCCGAGCACGGCGACGAGACCGAAGAACACGAAGACGGACACCTCACCGAGTGCTCGGTACCCGTAGGGGCGCCGACCGCCCGTGTAGTACCAGGCGGCCGCGATCGTCACCGCACCGACGAGGAGCATCCACGACAGCTGGGTGATGAGGACGATGACCAGGCCCGCGACGGCCGCGATCGCGAAGAAGGCCAGCCCGACGTCGAGCACCGCGTCCGGCGTCGCACGCCCGGCCCCGGTGAGTCGTGGCGGGCCGACACGGAACGTGTCGGTCCCGCGCACGCCGTCCGAGTAGTCGTTCGTGAAGTTCACGCCGATCTGCAGGCCGAGGGCGACGACGAGGCAGAGGACCGCGATGAGCAGGTGGTGGTCACGGCCGAAGTACCCGCTCCCGGTGACGTCCCCGGCTGCGGCGACGCCGGTGCCGAGGACCACCGCGACGATGCTGAGGGGCAGTGTGCGCGGACGGGCGCCGGCGATCCAGTCGCGGACGCCGGGGCGGGGGACGCCGGCCTTCGCGGGGTCCGTCAGCACAGCGGGCGACCGGAGACGGAGAGGAGCACGATGACGTTCATCGTCAGAGGCTGTCCGCTCCGGCGTGCGCCCGCGTCGGTGGGACCACCGGTCCTGGACGGGGAACGGGTGTCGGACCGACGGGTCGCCTGGCCCCTCGGCACCATGGACGGCACCACCCGCAGACCGAAGCACAGAAGAACCGGAGGACCGACCTTGCCGATCGCCCACACCCGCTTCACCGACGTCGAGTACCTCGACGAGGGCCCCCGGACCGGCACACCCGTGGTGATGGTCCACGGGTTCCCGGACCACCCGGGGACCTGGGACGGCGTCGTCTCCCTGCTGCCGAACGGACTCCGGATCATCCGCCCGTTCCTCCGCGGGGTCGGCCGCAGCCGGGTCGTCGCGCCCGAGGCCCGGTCGGCACAGGTCGCCGCGCTGGCGACTGACGTCCTCGACCTCCTGCGCGAACTCGCGCTCGGACCTGTCGTCCTGGTGGGCCACGACTGGGGCGCACGAGCCGCCCACGCCGTCGCCGCACTCGCGCCGGAGGCGGTCAGCGGCCTGGTGACCGTCGCCACCGCCTACGGTCCGTCGTCCCTGCTCCACGGCCAGGAGTCGCTCGACGAGGTGTCCGTCGCGTGGTACCGCTACTGGCTCTGCACGCAGGCGGGTGCCGACGCGTTCCGACAGGACCCGGAGGCCCTGGTCCGGTGGGCCTGGGAGCACTGGTCGCCGGCGATCACCCTGTCCGACGAAGAGCTCGCCCAGGTCCTGCGCGCGGTCGGCACCGACGACTTCGCCGACCACGTCATCCACTACTACCGCCACGGCACGGGCGAGGCACCGGGGGCGGCGGTGTACGCCGAGACCCAGGAGTTCCTGGACGGCTGGCCGCGGATCCCCACGCCGACGACCTTCCTGCACGGCATGGACGACGGCTGCGAGACGCCGACACTCGCGCGCGCGAACGCGCCGTACTTCGCCGGCGGACGGCGTCTGATCGAGGTCGACGAGACTGGCCACTTCCTCCAGCGGGAGAACCCCCGGGCGGTGGCTGACGCGATTTCGCAGTACCTCTGACGGACGCGGAGAGGCCCTCCTGAGCCGTCACCCAATCAGGAGGGCCGTCGCCCGGCCGTGTCAAGCGATCCAGCCGGAGCGCTCGGCCACGGCCTACCCGTCGTCGCCCGCGATCACCTGGCTGGCCAGGTCGGCAGCGCCGAAGACGACCACGCCGACGATCCAGGCCAGACCCGCGACGGCCAGGGAGAGGAAGAGCGACCGGCGCGTGATCCTCATGCTGTCCGTGTACCCACCGCCGTCGCCCTGGATCACGCTCGCGGGTAGTCGATGTAACCCACGTCGCCCCCGCCGTACATCGTCGCACCATCGGGATCGGCGAGCGGCGTTCCGTTCTGCAGCCGCTCCGGGAGGTCCGGATTCGCGATGAAGTTCGCCCCGAACGACATCAGGTCCGTGGTGCCGTCCTCGATCAGGATCAGTTCGTCCGGACCGGTGGGTCGGGGGTGTGTGTCCGGGTTGAGGATGAAGGTGTTGGGCCAGGCGGCTCGGATCTCGTTGGTGAGCATGCGGCCAGCCGACTCCATCTCGTGCAGGTGAGCCAGGTCGAGCTCTGCGAGCCGGGACACGAGTGGGAGGTACGTGGCCGCCAGGTCAGTTCCCTCGTTGATGTCGTTCAATGCGATCCCGGGCGAGATCCGGAAGCCGACACGTTCGGCGCCGATCTCGGTGCTGACCGCTGTTGCCACCTCCACGGCGAAGCGGATGCGGTTCTCGACGGAACCTCCCCACCGGTCGGAGCGCCGGTTGGTGTGCGGCGACAGGAACTGGTGGATGAGGTACCCGCTGGCGCCGTGCAGCTCGACGCCGTCGAATCCCGCCTCCACGGCGTTCCGCGCTGCGTTGGCGAAATCCGCGATCGTCCGCTCGATCCCCGCTTCGGAGTACGCGCGCGGCTCGACGTAGTCCTGCATGCCGTCATGCGTGAAGGTCTGGCCCACCGGCGTCACCGCGGAGGGCCCGATCGGGGGTAAGCCGTCCGGGCGGATGTCCGGATGCCCGATCCGGCCGGCGTGCATCAGCTGCGCGAAGACGACCCCGCCCTCGTCGTGGACTGCAGCGGTCACCTGCTTCCACGATTCGACCTGCTCGCCGGAGTGGATTCCAGGGGTGTTCGTGTAGCCGTGACCCTCCTCGGAGGGCGACGTGCCCTCGGTGACGATGAGGCCAGCAGAGGCACGCTGAGCGTAGTAGAGCGCCATCGACGGTGTCGCGGTCCGTGCCGGTTCGGGCGAACGGCTGCGCGTCATCGGCGACATCACGATGCGGTTGCGCAGTGTCCGCCCGGCGAACGGGTAGGGAGTGAAGGGGTCGATGGCGCCGGTGAGGGCGTCCGCTGGGCGATCAGGCGTGTCCTGATTCAGGGTCATGGCTGGTCCGATCTCGTTGCTGGTGTCTGGGCTCGTGCCTGATGGCTTCCTGCCGTGTCGCGATGCTTGCTGCCACCGTTCGCCTTGGCATCAGCGGAACCACCGAGGGCGACGTCGTCTGGTGATGCGCCGTCACCCTGCCGAGGAAGTGCACGACGTGCGCGTCGAACGCTGCCGGGTCGGCGCTGCGTTCCAGCCCGTGCGGGACCGGCGGGATCGACGCCATGGTGACGTCCACGGGATGCGCTGCGGCGCGCTGGCAGATGCTCCGTATGGTGCGTCCCGGTCTGCAGCGGAGTGGAGGACGAGGGTCGGAACCGCTGACAACGGCGGGCGGAGGTGGGTCCGCCGGAGGGGGACGGCAGGCCGACGGCCTCGAACTGAGGCTCTGCGTTGATGCTCATCCAGTGCAGTCGGCGCACGGACTCGCCCTCGGTCTGCGCGGCACCCGCGGCAGCACAGACACCCGATCGACGCGACGAGCCTTGACCTCGGCCGCGCCATCACGCTCGGCGATGCGGCGAGGTGAAGCGGTCCTCTCGGAGGAACACACCACCTATGCACCAGCGCCACCCAAGAAGAAAACCCCCGTGCGAACGGGGGTTTCTGTGGCGGTACCGGTGGGATTTGAACCCATGAGCACGACCTCAGGACACGGGCGAAGCAGCGAGATCTGCGTCCTGACGGGGAAGATGGACGCAGTTGCTCCCACCTTCGCAGGCCTCGCAACCGGCTCTCCGTTACTGCTCGGTTACCGGGCGGATGACGGAAGAGCGGCTAGCAAAACCAAATCGGACATATGAGTATCGGCTCCAGACCCTGTCACCGTCGGTTACTGCGAAACGCGAGCGGAGGGAGGGGGAGGCAGGGTTCAGATAGGGGATCCTCGACCGAGACGGGGCGGTCTGAGTAACGAGACCACTCAGCGATTACGGTGATCGCATGAGCACCTTGCTGTCCGTGACGGATCTGACGCGGCTCCTCGACCCCATGTTCGACTCCATGCTCTCTCCTCGTGAACGTAAGGCGCTCACCGTTCGAGTCGAGCGGATCAGCGACCGACAAGAGCTCTTCGACTCCGATATCGTGGAGAGCGGTTCGGCCCGCCTTCGCTGGGCGGTGTTCGGCGAGGACGGGAGCTCAGGAACGCTGCAGCTGGCTGGCGGCACCCAAGAGATGGTGCTCTCTGTCCAAAGCGATCTGCAGGACTTCCTCGCAGAGTCCTCGTTTGCCTGGGGTGAGCTTCGCGAACCCAAGGACCGGACCTAGTCAGCACCTGTCTGCCTGCCCGGTAGCCCATCGGCTACCGGGCCCGTTGGTTCAGGAGGTCGAAGTGCGAGTCGATTGGAGCAGTTGCCGTGCCCGTGCCGCTGTCGCCTCAGATCGAGGTGCCCGGCCGGGCGGTCAGCCTTCGCTGACGTCCTCGCGCATGTTCGGGTCGAGGTTCCCGGTCCACAAATTCGTTGCGAGTTCGTGTAACTCCGAGGGATCAGACGCCGCATACCCATCCGACACGAGTGCCGTTTGGTGGCCTGCCTCATCGATCATGCTCGTGACGACGGTCGCTGGCTCGACCGTGGGGCCGGCGAAGACTGCCCAGTTCCCGGTGCTGTTCGGGTCGCCGTTCCGGGCGATCAAGCACACGCCGCCGCTCGTTGTCGCGGCGATCCAGTACCTGGTTCCTTCCCGCTCTACGACGAAGCGCTGACTGTCCGGCACGATCTGCTTCGGCTCGAACGCATCGTCAGCTGGGAACGCGTCGGTCGCCGTGGCGGGACGCGAGAGGACGGCAAAGTGCCGGGATGCCAGTTCGATGGGGTTGCCGGAAGCAGCAACCGACGTCTGGGTTGCGGAGGGAAACGCCTTTGGTGTCGTTCCTCCATCGGTGCAGCCTGCGGTGGCCATCGTCATACCGACGGTCGCCGCGACGGCGGATGCAATGGCGAACGTCCGTGCTGTTCGGGTCCTTCGTTTCATGTCTCCCCCTCATCGCAGAAACTAGCAGCGGCCAGCGGGCTTGCGGAATCTCGCCAAGTGCCGGCCCTCGCTCCGTGGCCGTGGAAGCTTGAGATGTCAAGCTCCGCCGTCTTGAACGGATGGTTCATCGGCTTCGTCGTGACTGGGGCATGCCTCGAAGTCGGCGGTCGAGGCGGTCTCGATAGCCGGTGGGCTACCGAACGCCGCCTCGGTCGCTCTTGGTCGTTCCAGAAGGGGATCGTCTACCGTACGGGGAGGGCGCCCTGGACGGTGCCTAGTAGTGGATCGGCTGCCGGGCGGCCAGAGCTGATCACCCGGCCCACCACTACATCAAGAACTCGATCGCTGGTTCTACTCCTTCGGTCATCAGGCTCCAGCTCGGCCGAGCGAAGTCCTCGCGCTTCAGGCGGACCCGGATCTCGTCAATGACCTCATCGGCGCGGGTTTGGGCGCGAGTGACGCCGTTGACTTCGTACCCGAGCTTCGTGGACACTCGAAGGGACGGCTCATTCCAAGCGACCGCGCTCGACTCCGCCCACTCAGCTCCTAGGTGATCGAACGAGAACAGCAGCAGCGCCGCCCGCATTTCGGTACCGAGTCCAAGGCCCTGATGTGTGAGCGCAAGCCACGACCCGCTCTCGACGGTCTTGCGGGCGGCGAAGCGGCGAGCGTGCAGCTCCTGGACCCCGACGGGCGTGCCCTGGTGGAGCACGGTGAAGCTCACGCCCCACGAGTCACGGGCCATCCCGGACCGGAGCTTCCAGTGGTACTGCGCCATAGAGCGAGCCAACGTCGTCGGTTCTGCGTCCGTCCATGGGACACCGAACGGCATCCGAGCGGGATCGTGCACGCCGGAGAGGGCCGCGTCGACGAGCCCCGGGAGATCTTCGTCGCGCAGGGGTCGTAGCTCTAGTCGAGGAGTGAGGAGTCGCAGCCCGAACAAGGGCCAAACTTGGTCGAGATCCATCGCCCAACGATAAGAGAGTGGCGCCGGACATTACGGCCCTCCCGATGTCCCGTTGGCCGATCGGCTACCGGACAGCGGGCACCTACACTCTCCATCGTGAGTAGACGGAGTCCGGGTCCACTCTTCTTCCGACGCCCGAAGCCCTTCGCCGGCGGGGAGGTCTGGATCGTCCAGCACGACGATTCACCGCACAACACAGTCCTGGGCGTCTTCGCCACAGACGACGAGGCATACGCCTTCATGGACACGGTCAAGGACGACTAAGAGAACGGCGTGATCTGCTCAAGCTTCTCGATCCCGTACCGGTCCACCGATGGCGCCGTTCGATACCAGGCCAGGGACTGACGTCGACGTCCGTTGGCCGATCCCCTACCGGTCGATGTTGCGCCGGGGTTAGCCTGCGATCGTGACAGCGGGGGCAACACGTTCAGCGCAGGCGGAGCAGCGGTTGCGCGTGCGAGCTGCGCTCGTGATGGCGGCGGTGTTGGCGTGGGTGCCTCCGGCCGCAGTCGTCACCGTTCGTCTGAGCTGGAAGACGGTTCCTTCCCGTGTTCCGGTGAACTGGTATGGAGCGGGACCTGACCAGTGGGCCTCTGTACGTTCCGCTTTCTGATCGTGCCCGGCATCGTCGGAGCAGCGGTGTGCAGCCTGTTGGTAGTGCCCTTGTCGTCAGATGTGTCGCGTCGGGGCGCGGCACTCACTATGGGAGCGCTGTCCGCGGGGACCGGGGCCATCGCGTTCTTGTGGCTTGCGATGGCGCTGACCGCTGGCGGGACCAGGGCACCGTTCCTGGTCGTCCTTGCCCCACTTGGTTGGGGTGCGCTGCTGTTCGAAGTCGCGCTGCTCGCGAAGGGATGAGCAGCCCGGTAGCGGATCGGCTACCGGGGTTGCCGATTCGACCTCGGCGATGGAGCGGCCGATACGCTCCCACCATGAGCCTCATGACTTCCTGGCCTGCGCGACGGTGAGCATCGAGTCTTTCGACGTTGAACCGATCGACCATCGCAGGTTGGTTCGATGGCTGCTCGGCCTGATGGCTGCAGTCACTGGTGTTCTTGCGATCATCGGGTGGCCCCTGCCGGTGCTCCCGGGAAGATTCGTGCGGACGGACGCGTGGGAACGCACGACCGCCCTCATCGAAGCATGGTGGACCCACGACGGTTGGCGAATGTCCGGTGCGTCATGGTTCTGGGGTGGGGTCGCGATAGGCGCGACAACTTGCGCGATCATGATCAGTGCCGCAAAGGAGCGACCATGGCGCAAGACCTTGCTCCTGACCGTGTTGCCGGGGGGCGTCATCGCAGCGCTGGGCCCGTTGGTTCAGGTCGTGTTGGGAATCCGGTGGTCGAACTACTCAGACAGCCACGACAGCCGGTCCACGATCATCGTGTACGCAATCGGACTGGCCGTGGCGGTGGGGTTTCCGTTTCTGCGCGGATGGTGATGCGCGGCCGCGAGCAGAGCGACGGCGACGGCGTGCTTCGACGTTGACACACCGAAACCACTGGTTCAAGACGAGTCGCTGAGGCAAATCGTTGTTGTCGGAGGACCGGCGCAAGACGACTCGCCCGTCCCCTAACTCTCGCCCCGTGTGCGTCCGCTAGACCATCGTTCACCGGGACGGCGCCGACCGCCTCGCTTCCATTCTGCGTGCGGCGCCTACCTTCGCAGTTGCCTGGTGAACTCCAACAAGGCGTCAGCGGCACCTGGATGATCCTGTGGCCGATGTCCGTAGCCGGTCAGGGTCATCCGTCGGGCACGGTGCAGCTGCGAAGCAATTGCTTCGTACTCCTCGTTCCATCCTCCGGTGATCACGAGCATCGGCACGTCGACGTCCGACGGCGTATCCAGGGTCCACGGCCCAGGGAGCCTACGCTGCCGATCGGCAGCCAGGAGTTCGTCCGGGCTCACCGGCGGTGGCACAGCAGTGCCAGTCAGGGCTGCTGCGAACGCGACAGCGAACTGCGCACTGCCCATCTCGGCCGCGGCTTCGAGCACTGGCTGTACGCGGTCGATATGGGCCTCGACTGCCGCGTTGCCTCGAGCCAGCGCGTACGCAGCAGGCTCGAAAAGCACCAGCCCTGCGATCAGGTCGGGCCGGCGAGCTGCGGCGCGCATTGCGATCGGCCCACCGTACGAGTGTGCGACGACGACAGCGCCCGGCGAGCAAGTGCCGATGAGCGTCGACTCCCAGCCATCTTGCTCGAAGGCGACAGCTGCGCCGTCCCCGTAACCAGGCATCACCGCAAACCCAGCGTGCTCGATGTGAGCCGCGACGGGCCAGGCGCGGTCAAAGGTCCGATTCGATCCGTGCAGGAAGACGACCGCTCTCTCGCGGTTCACGAGAAGGGCGTCTGCCATGACTGAAACGCTAGCAACCGTGGCTCCGCTCGTTGCAGCGGAGAACGCCCGATCAAGGATCCTCCATCGGACAGACGACCTACGTCGAGTGAGGGTGCACCGCCTGACGGAGCGCTAGGAACGATGATCCCGCGTGAGCGCCCTCATGCCGGCTGCGATGAACAACAGTCCAGGGACTACGAGGACGACCGCGAAGATGACTTTTCCTGCGCCGTTGGTCGGGCTGAAGATCATCTCGGCTATTCCGAACAGGACGAAGACCGCTCCAAAGATGATGGCGGTCTTTGGCTTTTTGGCGTTAAGCACTGGCACAGGTCCTTGCTCTGGTTTCGGTCCGACGGGTGCGAGTCTCGCGAGAAGAGTCAATCAGTTGGAACTGGGGGCTGTAACGAGCCGCACCTGCGCTTTAGGCAGGAGGGGACTGCTGCAGGTTGAGTTGACTCGTTCGTTTAGGCCGCGAGTGCGACCTGTGGGTTGATGATCGTCTCGTACTCGATAGGGGTCAACTTCCCCAGACCGCGCTGGCGTCGTTTCCGGTGATACGTCGCCTCGATCCAGGTGATGATCGCGAGCCGGAGCTCTTGCCTGGTCGCCCACCGTTTCCGGTTCAGGACGTTCTTCTGCAGGAGGGCGAAGAACGATTCCATTGCAGCGTTGTCGGCGCACGCGCCGACTCGGCCCATCGATCCGAGCAGACCGGCGTCGCCGAGCGCGCGAACGAACTTCTTCGACCGGAACTGGCTGCCGCGGTCCGAGTGCACGACCGTTCCGGCCGGGTTCCGGCGGTCCACCGCCATCTGTAGGGCCGCGACAGCGAGCGAGGACCGCATGCGATCGCTGATTGAGTAGCCCACGATCCGACGGGAACAGGCGTCCTTCACCGCACACAGATAGAGCTTCCCCTCACCCGTCGGATGCTCGGTGATGTCCGTCAACCACAGCTTGTCGAGGTCCGGCGCCGTGAACGCACGTCGAACCCGGTCGTCATGCACCGGCGGCCAGGCCTCGCGATTCAGGCCGCGCTTCTTCGCATGCAACGACCACAGCTGCTGCTGCGAGCACAACCGCCACACCCGACGCTCGGACACCCGATGGCCGGCTGCATGCGGGTCGTCGGCGATGAACCGGTACCCGAACGTCGGGTCGTCCCGGTGCGCGTCGATCGCGGCGTTGGTGAGGTGCGCGTCCGCCCAGTCGCGATCGGTTACCGGACTGGCACGCCACCGATAGAACGCCTGCTTCGAGAAACCCAACACCCGGCAGGCCACCGCGACCGGGATCCGGTCGGCGGCGAGTTCGAGGACCAGCGGGTACATCATTTTGGGAGATGCGCCTGCGACAGATAGGCGGTCGCCCGACGGAGGATCTCGTTCTCCTGCTCGAGCAGCCGAATCCGTTTCTGCGCGTCCCGCAGCTCCGCCTGCTCAACGGCTTTCGCCGACGGCGCCGCTGCAACATTGACGCCGTCGTCACGGTCCGCGAGCCGCAGCCAGCGGGCCAGGCAGGACTCGGACACACCGAAGTCCCTCGCGACCTGCCGCACCGACGTCTCACCCTTCCGGGCGACCGCAATCACATCACGGCGGAACTCTTCCGGATACGCCTTCACCATGGCGCACATCCTTCCAGCAGGAGCCAACGCCCCTACCCGTCAGGAGTCAACCAAACCTGCAGCAGTCCCCTGACAGAAAAATGAGTATCGGCTTCAAGCCTTGCCACCACCGGTTACTGCAGAACGCGAGCGGGGGAGAGGGATGCAGGGTTCCGATAGGGGATCCGCTACCGGGCGCTCGAGTGGTCTGCGGGATGCCGAGCTAGCACGGCGGTGAGTACACCCCCGACCAGAAGGACCAGACCGAGGCCGGCGATGAAGAACTCGCCAATGACGTCCGGGGCATCGAAAACAGCATGCTCGTCAAACCAGGTCCCGAGGATCGCGCCGTCGACGTAGTCGATGACCATGATGACCAGGCCCAGGAAAGCCGAAAACCAAGCCCACAACCGCTGCATGCATCTGAGCATGGCCGATGGGACAGCCGTACTGCTGAAAAACGCTACGTACCCGAGCAGCTCCGCGGCTCGCGTCGATCTCACGGCCCTGGTCAAGGCAGGAGAGTGGCAGGGGCTGGCCGTTGCGAAATCTGACATAACGTAAATTATCGGCGCATCTCCGGCTCATACGAAGCAGCAGCACTCAACTGATTAAGCCGATACCTCATGGAACCTGCTCAGGGACTCGATCACCACGGCGACCCCCGTCGTCGATGGTGCGGACGTCGGGAAGATTTCTCCGTGGTGAGTTGGTCGCGATCGGGGGGGGCTACTCGCGCGTGTCCGCAGCTCTGTATCGGTGTCGGACGCACATGCGAAGCCTCATGCCGCCGACTGGCGTTCGCCGGTTTGCGTCGAGACGGCGACGAGTGCGAGCGCGACGAGTGCGGCCACGCCCGCTGCAAGGAGCACGGCCCACGCGCCGAGGTGGAGTGCACCCGCACCGAGGACAGGTGCGACTGCGATGCCGACGTATGTCGCGGTCGAGTACCACGACAGTGAGACGCCGACCTCTGCCGGGTTTGCCGTGACGAGGACGGCCTGGATCCCGATCTGCGGCGCGATGGCGACGAGGCCCCATACGGCGTAGAGCAGGATCGCGCCCGGCAGAGATTGGGTGGACACGGACAGCGCCGCGTAGACAGCTGCCATCGCGATGAGGCCGAGAACGGTGGCCCACACGCCGCTGCGCCGATCCACCGCAATTCCACCGAGCCATGTCCCCACCAGGGTCGCGAGCCCGAAGGAGAGCAGCACGACGGCGAGCACGCCGGGACGCCCGCCGACGACCGGAGCGAGGACCTCCGAGGTGAAGACGTAGAGCACGTTGAACGACACCATGTAGGACACCATCGCGACCAGCGCGAGGAGAATCCGTCGATCCGCGAGGATACTGAAGCGCTCCCGCAGCGACCGCGCGGCAGCACCGGGAATGCCTGTCATCGTCAGCCCGAGCGTGACCGCGAGGAGCCCGGCGAGCACCGCGATGCCGACGAGCGCGGCCCGCCAGCCGATTCCAGCAGCGACCGCCGCGCCGAGCGGCGACCCGAACGCGATCGCGCCAGCGAATCCTGCAGTGACGATGGCGATCGCGCGTCCGCGGTGGTGCGGCTCGACGAGCGTCGGGGCAGCCGCGGTTGCGGGTGGCACGAGGGCCGCGCCGCCGAGCGCGGCGACGACTCGTCCGACGATGAACACGTCGACGTTCCCTGCCACCGCCGTGACCGCGGTGCCGATCGCGACCAACGCCATCCCAGTCGTGAGGAGGCCCCGGCGCGGGACCACCGCCAGGAACGTGGCGACGAGGGGTGACGCCAGCGCGACGACGGCGGCGTACCAGGTGATCGCCGTGGCGACCGACGCGGTGGAGGTGCGCAGTCCCTCGGCGAGGTCCGGTAGGACGCCGGCGATCACGAACGCGTTCGTCCCGACCACGAACAGTGCAGCAGCGAGGACCCACAGGCGCGCCAGTGCAGCAGCGCCCATGCCACGGGCCGGATACGATCGTTCGAAGGATGTCATACGGACACGCTAGTGGACCGTTAGATATTCATCGAACGATTGGAGGCGCATGCCCGACTACCCGAGCGCCGACTTGGCGGACATCCCGCTCGAGACGGTCTTGAAGGCGCTCGGCGATCCCACCCGGCTCGAGATTGTGCGGATGCTCGCCAACGGCGCGCCCTTGCCGAAGAACGACGTCTGGGCTGCGTTCGCCGCGTCGAAGGCGACCTGTTCGTACCACTTCAAGACCCTCCGCGAGGCGGGCATGGTGGTGTACGAGGTCCACGGTCGTACGCACGACATCCGCCTTCGCGTCGAAGAGCTCAACCTGCGGTTTCCCGGCCTGCTGCTGGCTGTGACCTCGGGCGCGTGCCACTGAGGGTGGTGTTCGCTCGGCCACGCGCCGAGAGCGACAGCGTCGGGGCTGTCGATGGCACCTCGGAGTAGCCGACACGGACATGACGGCGGGAGTCTCGATCGCCAAGACCGACCCCGCGGACGTGGCGCGCGCGACCCTGGACGGGGTCGAGCGCGACGACTACGAGGTCGTGATGGACGAGCAGGCTGCGTTGATCAAGCAGATGCTCGCTCGTGACCCGAAGGAGCTGTACGCGGTCGTGGCTCAGATGCTCGCACCGTAGAAGCGCCCCGGTGGGAACGTCCCGATAGCCGCAAAAAAGCCCGGTGACGGGGCGTCAAACGCTACGTACCCGAGAAGCTCCGCGACTTATTTCGATCTCACGACACTGGTCAAGGTTGCCTGCGTGCAAGCTGACATAAGATACGAGGTTGGCGCGCGAGAAGCCCTTCATCTCCGGGAACGCCGCACGGAGATCTTCAGCGAGCCGACCGATGACGTTGGTTCCCCACCCCTCCTGCTCCTGCCGCTGCAAGATCGTGGAGCCAATCCCCCAGTACAGACGCACCAGGTCAGTGTTGACGCGTCGCTGCGCAGTGAAGCGGGCATTTCTCACTTGCTGCTTCAGCTCGGCCAAAGCGGCGGCGTAACCGGAGGGAACGGGTGTGCTTTTCGTCATCGAGACCATTCTGCCTCACCGGCAGGAAGCAGAGTATCGAGTCGCGAGGTACGACTTTTCGGAGCGACGTATGTCACAGTAGAAAGACATCCCCTAGTGAAAAGCGGCCTCCTATGGCGCAGAAAGTCACCACGCAGCTCGTCGACGACTTGACTGGCGACACCATCGAAGACGGCAAGGGCCGCACGGTCACCTTCGGCTTCGACGGCACCAACTACGAAATCGACCTCACGGACGACAACGCAGACCAGTTCCGCGAAGCGTTCTCCGACTACATCGCCGCTGCCCGCAAGACCGGCAACCGCAGCGGCCGCGCCTCCTCCGGCAGCGCCCACAAGCGTGGGAACTCCGAGGAGCTCGGCAAGATCCGCGAGTGGGCTGCAGCTAACGGCCACGAGGTCTCCTCCCGTGGACGGATCAGCCAGGCCGTCCGCGACGCGTACGACGCCGCACACTGACGACACTCCCCCACATCGAGCAACGGCCGACCACCCCTCGAGAGGTGGCCGGCGGTTGTGCTTCGCGCCGATAGCGGCCTCTTATGTCAGTGACGCTCGTTTCAACTGATTGAAACCGACGGCCTGTTTAGGAGGACAGACATTGTTTCACAAGTGCTACTCTCGCAAGTTCTTCGCCTACAGAATACGCGCAGCCACCGGGTCGTCCTCAACCTGCGACGTGATCACTGACCAGGAGTAGATGTACTCGGCGTCGCTTCCTGCAGTGGCGGCTTCCGACGGGTCGAGCGCGTCAAGGCTCTTAAATCTCCCCGAACGCCACCCTTTATCACCACTTTCGACCACACCTTGCAAACTTGCCAAATCCGTCTCGACCAAAGCTTCTATCCCGCTAAGCAGATTACCAAGCGCTTCCGAATAGCGGGTGACCTCCTGCGACTTCAAAGAACTCCGCAGGAGACTGAGAGATGCACGGAAATCTATGACGAAGCGGTCAAGATGCTTAATCTCATCGGCGGGGGCCAGATGGCTTCCTCGGACAGCTATCACAGTGATTATACTAGCGACGTCGTATGCATTTCGTATCACCCTGCGGTAATCTGCGGAGATAGGCTCAGGAGCAAATTCCTCGAACCGATCTAAATCGCCCCGGTCCAATAATGGCAGTATGCCTTCATAGGCCACTTGCATCACGCTAGGGCGTAGCACGCCGTGCGCTTCTTTTTCGCAATCCAAACTCTGCGCAAGAAGTATTCGCGCGAGCTTCGGGCAATATCTGCATAACGGTTCACATTTTCGAAATAGCTATCGACTGTTCCATCCTCTACCACGGCGATTAGCTCGCCGGGTGGCCAAGCAAGGGATTCGGTGTCGCTAGGAACTACAAGAACGCGCGCCTCGAGCCCGTCACGGTTCAGGGCAAACTGCAATGAACGCGCTTCAGAGGCGAGCAATTCGCCCGCCAGACGTGAGGCCCGATCTGCCGCCAAACGAACAGCGTGACCTGAATGTGCTCCTCCGAGGGAAGCACGCATCTTCGCCCATAGGCCCTGGTCATTGCGAGAACCGGCTGACGCCAAAACTTGCAACGCAGTTAATTCAATGATGAGCTCCGGAAGAACGAGGGGCGACGCAAGGAACCGATACCTATCGACCGCTACCACGGATCGCAATCTCGCAACGATGTCCTTTAAGTTAGAAGCCGCTCGTTGTGGAGTACGCTCACGTATCGGCATCGACACTAAATCAGGAACGACGGTTTGTAAGAAAGAACGAATGGCAAGCACCGCGTCGCCGTCGCTTGGATACTCACCTAACGCCCCAGGTAGCTCCTCAGCGAAGCCCTCCTGCGCGGGTGCCGCCGTTGCCTCAAGTATTTCTTTTAGAGCCAGCAGAACAAGCGTCGACTCCGCAGACAAGGCATTGTCGTGAAGGAATGCTGACGCGATCGGCTCCAGGAGCAGTTGAATCAACCGGAACCCTTCTGCCTCCGCCGCGACTTTTTCTGTGAAAGTTCCCTTCCCGTACAGCCGTGACAACGCCCGCGCCTGAGCGCGATTTTCCGCAACCTCGAGGCGATGCGGTAGGTTCACTCGCGGTATCGCTTTATCGGCGACGGGGTACTGACCGACCATAGCCCGCCTACCGCGTGTATCCACAGCCTGGATTCGGGCAATCTCCGCGGAGGGGGCAAGCGCAAGGGCTAGGCGACAAATATCGACCACGGATTTATTCTGGTCCGGCTGGACAGCCTCGTCGAAGAAAACCCAACGGCCTACAACGGCTTTTTCTTCTCGCTCGAGACTCACCAACCATGGACGCTCGATCACGAGCCTACTGAGGGCCGACTGCTCCCCGCCGGACGCTTCCACTGCCGATGCGGCCAGCGCTGGGTCCACGAGTCGCAGCGCTTCCACGAGGTTGGCGGCTTCTTCAATGTCCCACACCGCTAGGCGTGAACCCGCGGCGAGGGCCGCGGCCTCCGCGACGGCCGGCTCAATGCCCCGTAACGCAGTCAGGGCGGTAAGCAGAGAGTCCGGCGACTCTTCGGATGCAGCTTCCGCCAGCAGTTCTGACACGAGTACGCCGTCGAGTTCCGTCCAGACTGCTCGAAGGTCGGGCTCTGTCGGCATGGCCCGAAGACGAGCAATAGCCGTTACCACCTCTGGCTTCCAAAGGTGATCGATATCGTTCGTCGGTTGTGTGCGCGACATTGAAAAGGCACTCACGGCAAGGCCTGACTCTACCCCAGCTTCATCAAGCGTCTGCTTCCACTCCTGCGCACGTAAGCGGAAGGCGTTGATCCTGAATCCGCTAACCACAGCGACAAGAGTGTGAATGTTTCGGTCAGTATGTACTCGGCGCACCGAGGTGCGCACTATCGATTCGATTGTCGCACGCTGCTCTAGGCAGCGACGAAGGAATCGCGCTATGTCCGCAACATCAACAACTTGAACGATCAGTTGCTCTGTCTCACTCTGCCCGAATAAATTTGTCGCTCTAGCAATTGCAGCGGAACGCAATTCGTGCAGGGGGCGGAATAACTCACCCTCGTCTTGAACGATGAGATGCTCGTTTATCAAGCGTCTGGCTGCGGCACTGAACTCGCTCGGTCCCGCCGCTAGCAGACGTTGAACCGAAGACGCACGCAAAGGCACCCCATACTGATTCGCAGTGGAAACAATCCGCAGGATGTCGAGTTCCAGGTGGCGACCGGGATCGTTCTCCCTCGCCTGAATTTGTGAGGATACTACTGCATCCAGTCCCCTCCCTTCCGTAAGCAGGGTGACGTATTCGAGAAGAAGTCCGTTCGACGCTTCTGCCGGCTCTCGCCAGCCGGCCCATTGAGTTAGTCCGCGCTCCTGATACTTTCTCCACAATGTTTGCGCCAAGTCGTCATCAAGACTTGGTACGATCGGCGCTACAGCAGAAAGGAGCGGCACGAGAGGTCGATCCTCTTCTCGAACAGAGAGGATTACTACTACGCCCGGAAGAGTAGTCACGCGTCGAAGCATTCGTTCTAAAAGTGCCGGGTCGTGTCGACCGGCGTCGTCAACGAGGATCCCTACGGGTGCGTACTTGCTAGGCTGAAGACTTTCGATTCGCGCAACGACCAACGCAATGGAATCCCTGCCACTTCGACCGGTGGGCACCAAAGAATGTAGTTCTTGCCAGCGGTATTCAGCGCGTATTTCTCGCGCAGCCGCCCATATAGCTTGTGATTTACCAGAGCCACTCGGCCCCGCCACCAGCGCGAAGTTACTCTGAATGGCGGTATCGACTATCTGGTTAATTAAGGAATCGCGTCGGACGAGAAGATGAGGTGTTGGATATAAGCGTCCCGTCGTGGCTTCGGTCAGATTGAGCTCTGACCAGGTGACCGAAGTCAATACTCCTAGCGTCGTCGCCTCTTCAAGGAGCTCTGCATCCACTACAGAAAGGATGTGATCGACGATGTTATCAACGTCATGTATTGTCAGCGACGCCTGGCGATGCAACTCTTGGTCGGCGTTCAGATCCGCTAATCTTCCGATCTCGGTACAAAGGGCCGAAAAAACTATCTCAGAAACAGCCGCCGGCAGATCTCGGGTAGCTGAAATAATCTCGATGGCATCTTCCCTCGGGGTGTCACATGTTAGGACTTGGACGCTCGCCGCAAAGGCGTCTGCGTCGTCGGGATCATGCTGCCAACTTTGTCGTATATGAGTTGCTAGCCGTTCGTTGTGCGACCGGGTATCTAACCTCCAGGTGGGCAAATCGATGGTTTCGACTGACCGCTCGAGAATAAGTATTGTGGATGGCTCGAGGTCGGCAGTGCGTCGTTTCTGCCACGCTTCCGCAATCGAACGTAAGTCTTTACGGAGTTGACTGACCGAAAATTGACCAGCAGAGGGCCTTCGAGATTTCATCTGAATGTGTCGTTGGCCTAGCTCACTATCGACTGTGGCGTCGTCGTAACCCTCGGGGATGACACGGCCTCGGTTGTCACGCTCCTGCCAAAGGTTGACAATTACGAGAGCTGTCATCACATCCTGGTAGCGAAAACCGCGTCCGGCCCGCGCTCCGGACCGCGACGCATTCCAAAGCGAAACGTGAGGGTCTGGTGTTCTTAGTCCATCCGTGACGTCGTGCGTCCCGGGCTGCGGCGCTGCACCTCGGCGTTTCGCCGACGCCGTACGGCGGCGTGCCTCTGCTGCGGCGCCGTCAGTTTTCTTGCGTGCCATGGGTTGATGGTAGGTACTCCGCAACCACTTTGACGGGAACAACGGCTAACGCATTCGCCGCGCTGCCGTGTTGGGGTATAGCCCAGAGCGACGGTCGCGGCCAGCCGTGCACATGCTGTTCTAGGGTCCCTCTCGGCACCTTGCCGCACATCTGGGCACTGGTCTAGATGTTGTGCAACGCCAGCCGGCGGTGGCGCTCGACTCGCGAGGAAGCGGGAGAGACGCAAGCGAGCACCTCCGCTTCGTCACGCACGCTCGTGAAACAAGCGAGTGGATCTGAGCATCAGCCCGGGAGGAACCCCGACAAGCAGCCCTGCCGAGGAGATGGCGGTCACGAGAGGGGCGGTCTGAAGCGGTGGATGGACGGCGTGCACCAGAACTGCACCAGAGCCACTCCCACGAACGAAGACAACCCCCGCGTGAACCGGGGGTTTTCTGTGGCGGGCTCTTTGCGTTTTTACTCCTTGCCATGCGGCTTCTGCTGTCTGGCGGCAACGTCAACCTGCGTTTCCCCCGCCGACTGTTCGCGTTCCCCCCC
>NZ_QKSG01000014.1:0-38038 GCF_003234035.1 Curtobacterium sp. MCPF17_031
TCGGCATGGTCCCGCCGGTCGAGTTCGAGCAAGGCCATTACCGTCACAACCCCGCTCCGACTACCGTCGAAGCGGCACTACCGAGCCTCCACTAAACCCGGGGCGGAACAGCTTCCCTGGTTCCCCATCATCATCGTGGGGTGGGTTTTCGCCGCCGCGGGCGTGCTCACGGGGATCTTCGCGACTGGCGGCCCTGGTCTCTCCTGAACAGGCTGACGCCTACTTACGTCGGCCTCGGGTGAATGCGAGGAACCCACCGATGGTTACGAGGACCACGACGATGGCGATCCAGAGGGGGAACGGGATGCTTCCTCCAGTGCTCGACGCGGCCCCGTACATAGCGGTGCTGAACATGAGACTCCTAACGATCATCGCTTGCGGACTCCGCAGCCCGATAACGGCTGCTAACGCTACCCACGTCAGCAACTCGGATAAGATTGCGCCCCGTCAGCCAGTCCGCCCAGGCTGCGACCCACGTGTGATCGCGTCCCGTTAGGCGATCCCCTACGGACGCTTCGTCAGACCTGTTCGGCGCTGTGGTCGAAGGCAAGCGGCAGCAGGTCGCTCGCTCTCACGCTCACGAGGCCGTCAGGTCCGGGCAGGATGACGCGCACGTGCGGGTGGTAGTCAGCGAGGACTTGGCGGTCGCGGCCACACGGGCTCTTGACGCCCCGGCCGTGGTTGCCCACGGCGACCACGTGCGTCAGTTCGGTGGCACCGCCGGCGCGGGCTGCTCCGAGCGCCACGAGTTCGGCACAGGGTCCGCCCGTGAAGTGGTAGACGTTCACGCCGGTGAAGATCCGGCCGTCTGCGGCGCGAACAGCTGCACCCATGGTGTGCACACCGTCCTCATTCGGGCCCGCATCAGTGACGGTATCGATGGTCGAGCGAGCTGCCTCGACAAGCGCGTGGTCCTCGTCTGTGAGGACGGCGGCGGAGGGCGGAAGGGCACCGAACATGCTTCGACACTAGGGCGCGCGGAGCGTTCCGGAAGGGGATCCGTTACCGGGCAGCAGCGCCTCGCCGGAGCCGAACCGTTTCATCAGTCACTGCTCGTGATCGAGGCCGAGCACAGCCTCGACCGATACGGGCGACGGGTGCAGATGAGTGCGTGGCTTTAGCAGCCGCGTCCGTAGGACGATGGATAGCTGAACAGCCGGGCCGCACGTGGATGGGACGGCAACGAGCCAAGCCGTCTCGTTCACTTGTTCCTACGAGCACGAACGATCGCGGCAATCGCTATTGCAACGATAAAAACGCCGACGATGATCGTCGGAATGGGCTCGAAGCTCGTTCCGATGCCCATGATTCACCTTCCGTGATGCCGCTCGGCCACCGACGGGCGTCGCGCGGCCCACCATAACCGGTGCCCGGTCGAGCGTCTCAGTTGAGCCCGGCTGCATCAGCTCTGGCAGCGTCCGATAGCCGATCGCCCATTGGGATTCGGTGGGCCGGCGGAGAGCGGCTCTGGCGTGCGACAGACTCGGGCTATGCGTGGTTCTCACAGGCGGGATCGAGGGGTCGGGAAAGGAAGCACCGTGCGACTTCCACAGGATGTCCTTCCCGAGGAGCAGCGGGGGCGCCTACAACCTGAGCTGCTCGACGGCGACGTTGCCACGTACGCTGCAGCGCATCTTGCCGCAACCAGATCTGGGGACTTCGAGGCCAGGGCGAGAGCACTGTGGGGCCTGGTGCAGAACGGTTCCGCGTCCCTCGGGTGGGTAGCTGCGGGCCTGGCTCAACACAACACCGATGCAGTCGCGGACGCGCTCGGGGTCCTCGACAAAATCGGCGTCCCGGGAACGTGGCTGCCGATGCTGTCCAACCTCGCCGATCAGATCCCCGAAGGCGAAGCACGCAACGTCCTCGACGAGATGCTGCCGCGGCACGCTGGTGAGACAACTTCCGAAGCGCTGCCCATCAACCCGGGCTTGCTCTTCGATGGTCGGCTCGACGCGTTCACCAGGAGCATCGCATTCATCGAGGCTCCGCTTGCCGAAGTCGAAGCTGCGTACCGCTCGTGGGCGCGGTACATCGAAGAGCACGGCAACGGGAAGCGGCTGTTTCGACCGGTCAGCGGGTCGGTCGACGTGGCGCTGGGTCAACTCGAGCCCGTGACGTATCCGGGTGGGGACGCGCTCTTGCTCGAAACCGGCTCACGGTGGACCGCGGCCTTCAGCCGCAGTGGCGACATTCTGTTCGCTCAGACCCTCGGAAACCTGATGCAGCGACGGAACGTACGGACGTCGTTCTCCCCGCACGTCAGGCGTGAGGGCCGCCCGGTCAGGTACGGCAACCGCGCCTTCGCGCTCGCAGACGGACGTGGACAGTTGCGCTCGTTGCAGGCATCTTTTCAGTCCCGGTGGCAGTGGAACGCGACCGGTGAGTCGCTGCCGTTCGAACGATCCGACGCGGTCATGGCGGAACGCATACCAGACCGACTCACCCTCGATGACATCAACGCGTACTGCGAGCACCTCGGCATCCAGCGAAATGAGCCGTCGTTCTATGGCCCCTCTGGCTTCCTCGTCGAGGATGACCGAAGCGACTGGAACGGAGAACTCCGCACCATGACCAGTGCCGAGTGGCTTGTCGACCACTCCTGACACAGCAACTGTGAGGCCTCATCCCGACCGCCTCTTCGTTCGATAGCCGACTCGCCATCTGACCGGCCGGCAAGTCTTCACGCTGTCCCGGTTGGGGATCGGGTACCGGGACAGCATCGCCGGCTGCGCGCCTCGCTCGTCTCCGTTCCGTCCCGAGCACGGCAGTCATCACGGGTCGGCGCCAGCAGCGCGGGTCCTTCCTAGTGCGAGCCGCGGGGACGGCACATCCCACCTGCGACTGCGACCATCACGCCGACCATCGAGATTGCGAGACCGATGTGCGAAGCGCCAGTGAGTTGCAGGACAAGCCCGACGATGAAGGCGAGCGCACCCAGGACAAGTGCCGCGAGCCAGCCCGGAACGTTCATGAGTTGAGCTTGCCATCGTCGCCTCTTTGCGTCCGATAGCCGATCGGCTAGCGAACAGCGCGCACCTAAACTCTCCCTCGTGAGTCGACAAAGTCCGGGTCCACTCTTCTTCCGACGCCCGAAGCCCTTCGCCGGCGGGGAGGTCTGGATCGTCCAGCACGACGATTCACCGCACAACGAGAGCGACTGGGCGATGGCAGCTGTTGCTCTCACGGGCATTGGCCTGGGGGCAGGACCGGTGCTCCTCCTGCCGTTCACAAGTCTGGGGAGACATCGCATCGTTCGACCGGGTGACCGGTAGCCGATCCGGGAGCGGGGCGAGATCCCGCTGATGCACGCGGCTGCCGGGAACACCGGGGCGATCGGGCTGTACCAGCACCTGGGGTTCCGGTTGCGGGACCGTTGTGCGCCGCCGTTCGTGCGGGTGCCGTGAGCGGCGTTCGGGCCTGACGGTCAGAACGTGGCTATGGCGTTGCGGAGCATCTCGTGGCCCTGGGCCTCGAAGCCCTCGTCGCCGACCGCATAGGCCCAGGTCGCGGTACCCACTGCTTCGCGGAGTTGCAGCCACCTCCACGCGTCCGGTGCGCGCGGATCGTCGCCGTAGCCGTCGAAGAACGCCGCTTCGAGCCCGGGATCGTGCTGCCAGTTGAGCACCGCGAGGCGGGTGAGGTCGAAGGACGCTGGCCGCCAGCCGAACCGGCCGAAGTCGATGACGCGCAGCCTCCGGCCGCGGTCGTCGTGGGCGTCCACGATCCAGTTGCGTGGATGGAAGTCGCCGTGGGTCGGGACGAGGGACTGCGTCGCGTGGTCGGTCGGGAGTGCGCGCAGTGCTGCTCGTGCGCGGGCGACCACGTCGTCGGGGATCCGGTGCGGGGCGTCGAGCGCGGCTAGCGCCTTCGCCTGCTCGTGCTGCAGGAACGTCGGGTCGTGACGGCTGCCCTGGTCGTGCAGCCGTCGGAGCAGTGCCCCGGCCTGGCGGTGGACGTCGGGGTCGTGCTCGTCCGGGGTCCCGAGGGCGAGGTGCCCGGGGACGCGTTCGAGCACGAGGACGCGGTGCTCCTCGCTCGCGGCGATGAGGGCACCGGTGTCCCCGCTCGCTCGGAGTGCGGCGGTGGCGGTGCGGTGCGCGTCGAGCTCGCGGGGGAAGTGCGTGTTGGTCGGGCCGGAGACCTTCACTGTGAAGCTGCCGTCGCTAGCGCGGATGTGCAGGACCCTCGTATCGAGGAGCCCCCAGGAGTCATCGGCCACGACGACGGCATCGAGGAGCGTCCGCTGCACGAACGCGATCTGGTCGTCGTCGAGTCCGGTGTCCCCCCAGTGCATGGCGGCACGATACCGTCCTGCTCCGACCACTGAAACCCCTCGACTACGGCTCGGTAGCCGATCGTCTATCCGTGATCGCAGACTTCGTCGGAGGTCCGGCGATTGGCTACAGCTTCGGCTGATGCCGGGGCTACCGATCGGCCCATCCATGTCTAGTCGAGGATCCGTCAGCGGGGCGGCGGAGCCAACCCAAAGATTAGGGAGATTCCGCCAAGCACCGTGACGAAGAACGCCACCGTCACGACGACAGCGGCGACCAACGCGATCACCGTGGTCAACAACGTCAGCAAGCCGACCAGACCCGCGCGGACTGCGTCGCGAGGTGCCGGAATCGTTTCCTCTCCCAGCGTGAACAGCTCGGCCATGCTGCGGGGCCGCTGGTCATCCATGCGACCAAGCTACGTCGCGTCCGTTCTCGCGAAGCCACCACTCGTCCCGGTAGCCGATCCCCTTCTGGAACGACCAAGAGCGACCGAGGCGGCGTTCGGTAGCCCACCGGCTTACGGGCACCATGTCGAACCGTCCCTGCGGCGCTACTCGCTAGGTTGGTTGCAGCTGGGTACTGCCGACGTGGCGAGCGGGAGGGGTGACGATGGGTGCTGGGGTGCTTCCCTGGGCGGCGTGGGTTGGCGTACCCCTGATCGTCGCAGCCGTTGTGTTTGCGACCGTCTCTCAGCGGCGGAAGAAGTGACTGAGGTAGTGCAGTTCTCCCGGGCCACGAAGTACGTGTTGTCTGGGCTGTTGTCGTTCCTGATCATCGGCACCGCCCGCCTTGCCGTGTTTGCTGGCCCTTGGATGTTGGTGCTGGTGGCGTTCCTGGGTTGCTCTGGTGGCGGCTCTTCGCTCTGAAGGTCGTGTTCGCTTCGGACGAGCTCGTGCTCGTCGGCCTGGTGTCTGTCCGGCGGGTACCGCGGAAGAGCGTGCGCGGGGTCGAGGAGGGGGGCTGTCGTCGTGGTGAGCAGGCAGGGTCGTGAACGCCGCATCGTGATCCCGATTGCTATGAGTGCCTCGAAGATCACTGACAATTCGCCTGATGCTCGAGTGAAGCAACGCATCGATGCCGCCTACCAGAGATGGGTCGCTGCGTCAGCGAAGCCAGCGTCCGACTGACTGCGATCCACCAGCCCTCCCGCAGCACGGCGAGGAACTCCCGGATGTGCCGGAAACACGATCGTCGGTAGAGACGAGCCAGCGGAGCGACGAGCGACACGTCGTCGCTGGCGCCTCGACCTGATTGGGTGGAGCCCATGTGGATTCCGGGACTCATTGCTGGGCCAGCAATCGTTGCGGTAGCGGCCACCGCGTTCATGCGTCCGGCGCCGATCGCGCAGTACTTCATCGACGCCCATCGGGGCAGCCGCGGTTCAGAGAGCACGATGACACCGGGGCTTGTTCGTGTGCTCGCTGTAGGGCTGGCGATGATCGGCATCGTCTGGACCACTCCTGTCCATTTTCGGTCACCCTGAGTAACCGGGTAGTCGAAGGCGCGACCGAGCGGAGTCCGGTAGCCGATCGTTCACCGGGCGTCTGGCCGATTCAGGACCCCGGTCGCGGCGGTTGGCGGGGGTTGAGGAGATCGCCGTCCCAGCTCAGGTCGTCGCCCTCGTCTACCTCGAAGGCCTCGTAGCGGTCGTCCGCGAGGATTTCGTCAACGAGCGTGCGCGAGCCAGCGACGATCGTCGAGTCCCAGTCTTCCTCCGAGGCGACGACCCAGGCGTGATCCTCGGGCCAGATCAGCGACGTGTAAGGCCCTTCCTGCCCGGGGCGGCTGCATTCCCACCCCAGGACGGTGCGCTGCGGCCACGTCGGGTCCGCAAGCTCGTCAAGCTCGAGCTGAACAACCACATGTCTCGACCGGGCCAGGGCATCTGCATGCGAGCGCGCGCGAGCTCGTTCCGACCGCCCTCGGCCCAGGGCGGGTTGCCGGTGCCTTCCCACGCTCCGATGATTAGGTCGTCCGGCGTCCGTGTCGCGACCCGCAGGTGCGTGGTCAGGACCGCGAGATCCTGGGGGTCGAACCATCCGTCGTCGGACTGACCGATGCTCCATCCGTCCGGCCAATCTCTCATCTGCTCGCTGTCGCTGATGCGGAACCACTGCACCAGGGGATGCATCACACGACCGTTGCGGCGCGCGACCTCAGCCCACCGCCAACGCGTGGACTCAACGGTGAGGGCAACGCCCCACTCATCGGTCGCGTTCGGGTCGGTACGGTGCGCCTGTAACGGGTGCAGCAGCCGCGCGTACGCCTCGAAGCCCGTGCCAGCGACACCGCCGACAGTCGCCCATCGGCCGGCTCGCTCGACGAGCCACGCCCCGCGCACGGCTTCGGTCAGCAGAATCACCCGGCCAGCCTGGCACGGCAGACGCCGTCGTCCGCACGAAGCAGTCCCAGTCGACGATCAACTACCGGCCAGGCAGACAGCTGCTGACTAGGCCAGGTCCTTGGGCTCGCGAAGCTCACCCCAGGCAAACGTGGTCTCTGCGAGGAAGTCCTGAAGATCGCTCTGGACAGATAGCACCATCTCTTGGGTGCCGCCAGCCAGCTGCAACGCTCCTGAGCTCCCGTCCTCGCCGAACACCGCCCAGCGAAGCCAGGCCGAACCGCTCTCCAGGATGTCGGAGTCGAAGAGCTCATGCCCATCGGCAATTCGCTCGACTCGAACGGTGAGCGTCTGACGCTCACGAGGAGTGAGCATGGAGTCGAACATGGGGTCGAGTAGCCGCGTCAGATCCGCCACAGAAAGCAAGGTGCTCACGCGATCACCGTAATCGCTGAGTCGTTTCGATACTCAGACCGCCCCGTCCCGGTAGCCGATCGGCCACCGGACGGTCCGTCATCCGGACGACGTCAGTGACAGGCCCACTCGCCTCCGAACGCGTCGTGCACGCGCCGAAGAGCTTCCGGGTTGCCCCACTCCTGCACGGTCGAGACCGGGCGGGGAGCGGGTGCTCCTGATGCTGTCGCCTCTTGCACCGACATGATCAGGGCTTGTAGTCCTCGAACTCCCAGTACCCCAACCGGCTGAGCCTTTCTCCGACCTCGTTCCAGTCCCGTCCCTCCACCTCCGTGAAGAGCCGGTTGATGAAGGATCGGATCTGGTGCGGGTTCCACTTGGACACGACCACCATGTGGCGCTCGTGAAGCGGTCCCCGCTGGTTCAACTCCCTCGTCATTGAGAGGGGGCTACGAACCCGCAGTTGGAAGGACTCTTTTCCCGGCCCGCCCACAGGGCCGGCCATGACGGTGATCCAGATGTCGACGTCGTCTGGATCCTCGAGCACAACGTCCTCGAGGTCTTCACCGTCATTCGTCGAGATGAACCGCACCTGAGCCTTCACGGTGTCATTCTCACGCACGCCCTAACAGCCGACGCGTGTTCCGAAAGCCGATCGGCTATCGAGACAGGTCGGTGAGGGTGCGTGACCATGCGACTTCGGCGCCAAGCTGGCCGGTTCCGACGAACAGGCGTACCTGTTGCGTCTCGGGTAGCACGGCCGCCAAGCGTTCTCGGTCGGCGTTGGTGAAGCCGAGCTTCTGCCAGAACGGCCCCGACCGTCGCGAGAACAGCCAAGCGCACGATGCCCCCGCCTGTGCCGCTTGTTCGAGTGCGAACATGGCGAGGCGCGAGCCGGCACCGGCCGCACGACGGTCGGGCGCGACGGCGACGCTCCGGATCAGCGCGTGCGTGCCGTCCCGGCTCAGCTCGAAGCCGGTGCTGCCGATCACTGTCCCGGCTTCGTCCTGTTCGATCCAGAGGTGAACGGTCGGCTGGTCGAGACCGGCAAGGGTGAGGTCGGCGTCGCGTAGGAAAGCACGAAGGGAGTCGACGTCATGCTCGGTCACGGAGTGGAACGTCACGCGCTCATCGTTCCAGCACTCGGCGTCCGGTGGCCGATCCTTGATCGGGCGTGCTCCGCTGCAACGAGCGGAGCCACGGTTGCTAGCGTTTCAGTCATGGCAGACGCCCTTCCCGGGAACCGCGAGAGAGCGGTCGTCTTCCTGCACGGATCGAACCGGACCTTCGACCGCGCCTGGCCCATCGCGGCTCACATTGAGCACGCTGGGTTTGCGGTGATGCCTGGTTACGGGGACGGCGCAGCTGTCGCCTTCGAGCAAGATGCCTGGGAGTCGACGCTCATCGGCACTTGCTCGCCGGGCGCTGTCGTCGTCGCACACTCGTACGGTGGGCCGATCGCAATGCGCGCCGCAGCTCACCGGCCCGACCTGATCGCAGGGCTGGTGCTCTTTGAGCCTGCTGCGTACGCGCTGGCTCGAGGCAACGCGGCAGTCGAGGCGCACATCGACCGCGTACAACCAGTGCTCGATACCGCGGCCGAAATCGGCACCGCGCAGTTCGCCGTCGCGTTCGCAACAGCCCTTACTGGCACTGCCGGGACGTCGCCGGTGAGCCCGGACGAACTCCTGGCTGCCGATCGGCAGCGCAGGCTCCCTGGGCCGTGGACCCTGGATACGCCGTCGGACGTCGACGTGCCGATGCTCGTGATCACCGGAGGCTGGAACGAGGAGTACGAAGCAATTGCTTCGCAGCTGCACCGTGCCCGACGGATGACTCTCACCGGCTACGGACATCGGCCACAGGATCATCCGGGCGCCGCTGACGCCTTGTTGGGGTTCACCGGGCAACTGCAAAGGTAGGCACCGCACGCAGAGTGGAAGCGAGGCGGTCGGAGCGGTCCCGGTGAACGATCGGCTACCGGGCACAAGCGCTGCATCCTCTGGCGTTGCCCTGCGAGGATCGGTTCATGATCCTTCGGAACGTTCATGTGGTCCTCGAGCCGATCTCGCCAGAGCTTGCACGGCGCATCGTCGCTCGGGACGAGCGTCCCGGAGATGACTGGCATCCGGAGTACCCCTACCCCGACGAGCTCGACCCACTCCGATCACTCGCTGACGCGCCAAAGCCTGACCCGGACTTCACGATGTACATGATTCGCCGTACCTCGGATGGTCTGGCAGTAGGCGGCTTTGGCTTTTTCGGCCCGCCCGACGAGCAGGGGGTGGTCGAATTCGGCTACGGCCTGGTGCCAGCGGCCCGCGGCAAAGGGCTAGCGACCGAGGCGGTGAAGCTGGCCCTCGAACGCGCCCGCGACTGCGGCGCCACCGTCGCGACCGCAGACACGGCCGAAGACAACGATGCATCACAGCGTGTTCTCGTGCGGAACGGCTTCACGGAGACGGGGCGCCGTGACTCGCTCATCTTCTACCAACGAGCATTAGCCGCCCGGTAGACGATCGTCATCCAGGACACGGTCAGGGCCGTCAGCCCCGTCCGGTTGCCGATCGGCTACCGGGACGGGTGGGGCCAACGTTGCTGTGAGAGCATCACCGGATGCACGACGACGTTGCAAGAGACGTGCGGAGCAAACCGTTCCGTGCTGGTGAATCCGTAGCCCTCCGTAGTCTGCACACCTTCGGCTCCCGCGGCCGGGCGGTTTCGTTCGCGGTGGCGGGTCGAGTGCTCGTCGATGACGACGACGTCTCTGTGGTCACGAGTTCGGTCGGTGCCGCGGTTCGCCGTCGAGCTGGTGTCGGGAGCGGGCCGAACGCAAGGCTCGTCCTCCCCGCCGACTGGGATGGTTCCTACGTCGAGGACAGCTGGTTTGGAGCGCCCGTAGTTCGCGTGCATCCGAAGGGGGCAGCGTGGTCGGTGTGGCGCTGGCACGACGGGAAGCAGTGGCTCCCGGACTGGTACATCAACCTCGAGCTGCCGTGGGTGCGAACCTCAATGGGCTTCGACAGTCAGGACTGGACTCTCGACGTCGTCGCACGTCGACACCCTGAGGGTCGCTGGTCGGTTCGGTACAAGGACGAAGACGAACTCGCCTTCTACGCGGACCAGGGCCTGGTCTCGGAAGCAGACCGCTCGATGATCGAACGCACCGGCCAGAAAGCCACCGCTGCCGTGCACGCCGGCTCGTTCCCGTTTGATGCGGATTGGTCCCGGTGGACGCCGCAACCGAACTGGGTCGCCCCGCAGCTGCCAGCAGGGTGGGATGCAGTCCGGTAGACGATCGGCTACCGGGCGGCGATGAAGCGGCGCAGGGCGTCGATCCACTGATCGAATGCATCGAGGTGTGCGTCGTGCGAGGCATTGCTGAGGTCCTCGCGCTCCACGTTCCGGCCGCGGCGCACGAACTCCGACTTCTCCGATTCTGAGAACATCCCGCCATCGGCGTAGATGACGAGCACGGGTACCTCGACGGCCTCCCACTCCGCCCAGCGAGGTTCCTCCACTGCCTCGATGGTGGCCTGCATCACGTCGGCGTCGAACCGAGGGTGGAGTCCGTCAGTCCTTTTCTCGAGGTCGTCGACCCATGCGCGCTCGAGGGGGCCGTCTCCCAGCGCGGCGGCAGCGGCGGCCCGGCTGGCGAATGGGACGGTCCATGACCGGAAGTAGTCCCGGAGCGCGGTATGTTCTTCGGCTGTTCCTCCGCCCTGGTTACGTTCGAGCATCACGAGCCGCCGCACGAGGTCTGGCCTGATTGCGGCGACGAGCATCGCGGTGTGTGCACCCATTGACTGCCCGACTACATCGACCGGTTCGGAGGTCTCCGCCATGATGACGCGGACGACGTCGGTGACGAATGCGCCGCGGGACGTGTCCGCCGGCCGTGTGGTGCTTCGTCCGTGTCCGCGCTGATCGATGAGGATCACCCTGCGCCCTCCGAGCGCGTGAGCCGTCGGGATGAATTCGCGGCTGCTGCCCGCGAGGCCGTGCAGGATCACGACGGTGGGGCCCTCGCCCGCGAACACCGTGTACACAATTGTGGTCCCGTCATCGGCACGCACCTGATTCGCTACAGCACCCATCTCCGCGATCATAGAGACGCACAGATCGAGTCTGTTCCGGAGAGGTCCCCTTTCCGGAACGACCAAGAGCGGCGCAGCCGTCATCCTCGTGAGCGCCGCGGTCGGCTATCGATGTTTTCCGCTCCGCCCTTCCCCGCACAGCGATCCCCGGCGGTCACTCCAGGAGCGATTGCACCGCGTTCCAGAGGTCGTGCTGCTGCCCCCCTGAGAACCAGACACCAGCCCGCTTGTAGCGGTAGGCCGAGTCGCCTGCCTTCGCCCACCCGAGCCGGCGCACGTGACCTACGGGACTCCCGTGAGCTTGAGTCACGTCCCAGTCTGAAGGTGAGCCGCTCGGAGAACCTACGCACGTCACGATGTAGTGATGTCCTGAGTCCGTTTCGACCTCGAACCGCTGATGATGATCGAGGTCGGCGTCGCGACCTTGCTCCCGACCGTCGATCGTCACCTTCGCAATGTTCGCCTGCACGTCCGCCATTCTGCACGGCAGCAGCAGAAGGAGCTGTTCGTCCGGTAGGCAATCGACTTCTGGGGTGCCGGCAAAGTCGGCGACGGCGATGTGAGGCAGGATTGGGTGGGTGTCGGGCTCGGCGCTTTTTGGTGATGCAGGGGGATCGATGACGATTGAGATGTTGTGGGAGCAGGACGACCCGGACGCGGTGCTCCGGAACCGTTTCGGCTTCGCAGACGCCGAGGCGATGAGCGATTGGGTCACCTCATCGGTCGAGCGTCATTGGGGTGTTCGGGTCGGGTTCCCAGAGCGCGTGGTGCTGAGCGACAGCAACGCGCTTGCTTGGGTTCGCAGAGACGACAAGCGTCTCCTGTTGAAGTGGTCGGTCGCATCTGACCGGTTCGAACGGCTCGCCTTCGCAGCCGAGCTCACTGCTTGGCTCGGAGCACAGGGATTGCCGGTGTCTGCTCCGGTGCCGACGCTCGCGGGTGAGGTTCAGGTGACGAACGACGGCGTATCGATGGGTTTGCAGCGCGTCATTGACGGAGTTCACCTCAGTGTTGAGGACGCCGATCAGGTTCGGGCAGCGGGGGCGACGCTTGCTCGGCTGCACGATGCGTTGCACTCGTACCCCCTGCGCGACTCGCACCACGAGGTCCTGTCCCCGCCTGCACCGCTCACCGAGCAGGTATCGGGCTGGCTCGCCTCCGAGCCGTCCACGGTGTCCCCGCAGGCCCGCGACGCCCTCGGGCAGATGCTCGAACGAGTGCCGGCGGATCTTCCGCCCATGCAGATCGTGCAGGGCGACTACCGCGCGGCGAACATCTTGTGCGCAGGCACTGAAGTCGTCGGCGTTCTCGACTTCGAAGAGCTTCGACTTGACCATCGAATCGTTGAACTCGCTCGTTCAGCGGTCATGCTCGGCACGCTCTTCCGGGACTGGGGACCGGTCTCAGTGTCCGTTCAGGAGCGTTTTCTAGACGGGTACCAAGCAGTTCAAACCCTCACGGACGAGGAACTCCGTTGGTGGCCGGTCCTCGTGTGCTGGTACTCCATGGCCCTTGTGCCCCCAGGCGACGACCCCAACGGGTGGGGCCGAGCAGCAACCGAACAGCTCGAGCACGCAGCGGGGTAGCTGTTGTGGCCGAGCCCACCCGGTAACCGATCGCTAACCGGGACGCTTGTGCGATCTCGGTATGGCATAGCGTCGCAGCTGTGTTTCCCCGCGGAGTTCGGTGGCGAGGAGGGTCGCGTCGTAGTGCTCCAGCGTCCCGATCGAGCCCGCGTTGTCATCGCGACAGACAGCGACCACCGGGTCGATCCCGACGCGAGACGCGTGCGCGAGCACCTGACCCAGCGCCCACGTCGCCACTCCGCGGCCTCGTGCTGACGGGCGGATCCCGTATCCGACATGGCCGAATTGCGGCACGCTCGCATCGCCCGGAGCGCGAAGTGCGATACCTCCGAGGACGCGCCCGTCCTCGACGATCCACCAGAGCGCGCCAGGCCTGGCGTTCAATCGGCCGACCCAAGCCCGGAATCCGTTTTCGCTGTCGACATCGTCGTGTGCGGTGATCCCGAAGCCGTCCTCGTGCAGGCCCGGACCCCACTCGGTGTGGGCCTCGGTCCACGCCTCGTACAGCGCCGTCTGCGGACGCACCAACTCGAGCATGTACAAGTATCACTGCGAAGAGGCTCGGTAAGCGATCGGCAATCAAACGACGAAGCGAAGGGTGATTGGCTGGGTGCGTGACGGCCCCCGAAGTGAGCCTCGTTCACGGCTTGTACCACCAGCCGCAGCACCTGCAGCCACTCCGGGCAACTCTTGAAGAGCGGGGCAGGTCGTGCACGTTCCCCGCCTGCATCGGGGGTCTCTCGCGGCAGATACCGGTTGCGGTACCCGATCGTCTACAGCAGGCATCGAACGTCTCGCCGTCCGCAGGTAACGCGCCTCCACTGCCGGTCCGCGCATAGCCCGGGCATGCGCAAGTTCCTTCCAGCGGTCCGTGAGAACCGCTCGCCAGCGTCGAAGCACCCAGTGACATGTGTGGACTCGTACCGGCTGCACGGTCCGGTGTTGTTCTCTCACCCGGATGTGTTCCGCCCGTCGAAGGCTGGTGTTCCCGCGGTCCTCGTCCGGTACGCCTCCTACGCTTTCATCGCCGCCGGTGGGGGAGTGCTCGCCGTCACAGGTGTCGGCGCCGCACCGGTGCTGCTCATCGGCGGTGGGATGCTGCTGCACGTCGTCGCGGACATCCTGGCCCTGCGACGGTTCACCCGCAGGGCGGGCACCCGATGAGCCGGGAAGCGTTCGACGAACGAACTCGGAAAGCGGGGCTGTGGTCCGCTGCCGCCCTCGGTGTCGGGTCGTTCCTGTCCGCCGTCGCCCCGCTCGTCAGGGCGGCAGCGGGCTCGGTTGTGGTCGTCGCAGCGTTGGCCGCCAGCACTGTGGGGCTTGCGCTCAGCGTGTGGGCGTTCCTGCGGCTGCTTCGAGGACCGCGACGTCAGCGCCGGCGCCGCTGACCATCCCACCGGAGGTCAAGCCCTCAGGGTTGACCGGCGTGCAATCAACCCATCTGGGTTGACGCCGCACGGCGCTGCACCGCGTCGATGCTTCGCCGGACGTCCGCCGGCGACATGTCGGTCTCCGCCGCGATGCGGCTCATCGGGATGCCCGATTCCTGTGCCGCCGCCAGCAGGTCATCCCGCTCATTCAGCAGCGGTTGCAACGTGGCCAGCACCCGCCGAATCTCGTCGAGACGCTGCTGCTGCTCATCGCTCAACGGTCCCCGCCGTGGACCACCGACGCGCGTCAGCAGCTTCGGCGCAACCTGCTGCTCACGGATGACGCGGAGCCGCGCGGCACGGCTCTGCGGTGACATCGACAGTGCCGCGCGCAGCAGCTCCACCTGCTCCGGGGTTGGCATCAGTTGCCCGTCCTCCAGGAGGATGACCTCAGGGCGGGACATCACCGCCAGCACCGCAAGCTGCCCTCGGTTGAGGTTCGCGTCCGACCGACGGCGGCGAAGCGCAGCACCTCAACTCTGCAACGTCTCCTCCCGTGCCGACTGGGGCAGCGGCGCCCGGTCCAACATCTGCCGTGCGTGGACACCGGACCGTGCCTGCAACGCTTGAGTCAGCTGCCCGATAGACGCCCCCGCTGCAGCAGCCACCAACATGGACCTGTCCCGCGCCGCGGTCAACGACTCCAGCTCGTCCGGGTACCCCGGAAGCAGCGGTGCGACGGCGAGGTCCGTCCGCGCTTGACTGACCGCGAGCGCATCCCGTCGCAACGACTCGAGAGCGACGTCGACGTCCACCACCTCAGAAACCACCCGACAACGGTACGCGACGAAGGGCCGGTCGCCGGTACGGTGGAGCGGTGAAGCGCAACCAGGTCGCCATCCCCGTCGCGATGATGTTCGTCGCCATCTCGATGATGTTCAGCACCCTCGGAACGCTCGACTCCCTCGGCGCTCTCCGCGTCGTCTTCTGGGTAGCTGGCCCGATGTTCGCCGTCATCGGACTCGTCCTCGCCTACCAGAACCTCCGACGTATCCGCCGGGACGTCGACACGCACGCTCCTGCCGCCGACGACGACTCCCGCTGACGCACCCCAACCGCTGATGCACCTCCTGCGAGATGCCTCCCGCGGTGCTTGGCTGCTCGGGCGCGTTGGAGCCTGGGCGACAGTCGGAGGGGTCGCTGGCAACGGCTTCGACGCGTACGCCCGTCTGCTGAACCCGCTGGCCGCCCATCACGAGGACCAGACCACCCAGGACCGGTGGGGTGTGCACCCTGACGATGAGCACACCCGGTGGCCGTGGGCGGAGGTCGCTCGTCGCAACAACCGGGTCATGCATCCTCTCATCCAGTGGCGGCGTATCAGCGACGAGGAACAGACGCGGTGGTGGCCGGACGGATGGCGAGTCGACCAGTCGGATGACGGGTGGTTCGACCCGCAGGACCTCTCCGTCCTCACCGAACACCTGCGCGTCGCCACGACGACACCCGAGAACCTGGTCGGCGGAGCATGGGTCGGCACTGGCGAGTACACCGACAGCGAGACGGCCGGTACAGCCCACGGGAACCGCGGAACGTCCGAGGTCCTGGAGTGGCCTGGCCGGGACGTCGTGCTGTTCCCCTCATCCATCGAGGAACTCGCCGACCCCGGATGGGCACAGCGAGCCGTCCCCGGGTGGGCGACGACGAGCCACTACGACCAGGAAGCGCCCCACACGACGTTCATCTGGCCGTCCGACCAGGCATGGGTCGTCGCGTCCGAGGAAGACTGGGACTCCACCATCGTCGCCGGCACGCGCGACCTCATCGACAGGGTCCTCGCCGACGACCGGTTCGAAGCGTACGAGGTCCACGAAGACAGCGACTTGTCGTGGGACGGGGACCACATCAATCTGCCGCGGCCGGCTTAACCACACGGCGGCGTTTCCCCGGTGGCATCCGTCCTCCGCGTGCCCGGTACGATCCGGTCATGGCGCTCACCAGGAACCCGTTGCACATCGGCGCCGGCGGGGAACTCCTCGTCCAGTACCAGCTGCTGAAACTCGGCATCGACTCTGCTCGGATGACCACCGACTCCGGCATCGACCTTGTCGTCTACGCACCCGGCGCGCAGGAAGCGACGACCGTGCAGGTGAAGACCGTCGACCGAGCAACCCCATCGGGTGGCGGGAACGGGAAGATGGCGATCGGGTGGACGTTCCCGCACAGCACCCCGGCGCAGCTGCTGGCGTTCGTGTTCCTCGAACGGGACGTCGTCTGGCTGTTCACCCGCGGGCAAGCCCGCGCCACCGCACAGCAGCACACCGAGAAGGGCAACCGCCGCCTGTACTGGTACACGGACCCCACCGTCCGGAAACACCACGACGGCTCCCCGCTCATCGAAACGGACGTCGACCAGTACCTCCTCGAACGCCAGGCGCCGATTCTGTTCCCTGGAGCGAGTGCCGCATCGAGTTGAGCATGCTGCCCGTCGTCTTCCTCCACGCGTCGAACCGCACCTTCGAACAGGCATGGCCGGTCGCCGCCGTCCTGGCTAGCGCTACCGCAGCAGTGATGCCCGGGTACGCCCCGGACGAGGAGGCGCAACCGTTCAGTCAGGACCGCTGGGAGGAACAACTCCTCGATGCGTGCGGGGACGGCGCCATCGTCGTCGCGCACTCCTTCGGCGGCCCAGTCGCGATGCGAGCCGCCGCACGGGCCCCGGAGCGGGTACTCGGACTCATCCTGCTGGAACCAGCCGCGTACGCGCTTGCAGCCGACCATCCAGCAGTCGCCGACCACATCTCCCGCGTGCAGCCCGTCCTCGACCGGGCAGCGACCATGTCGCCGACGGAGTTCATCGCAGCGTTCCAGGAAGCGGTCACCGGCACTCCGGCAACCACCCCGAGCGAGACTGACGTCCTCGCCGCCAGCCGGCAGCAGCGGCTTCCCGGGCCGTGGACGCTCGACACACCACGCCGGACCGGCGTGCCCACCCTCGTCATCACCGGCGGCTGGAACGCCGAGTACGAAGCCATCGCCGACGCTATGACTGACGTCGAACATGTCATCCTTGTCGGTCACGGCCACCGGCCGCAGGACCACCCGGACCTGGTCGCCATCGCACGGGACTTCATCGAACGGGTCACGCAGACGGGTGCGGCGTCCGCGCATACCCCTGCGTGACGGCCTGAGGGACGAGGAGCCACCATGACCACCTACCGCGACGAGCACGCCCGCCAACACCTGAATGAGCACCACTTGGACATGCCGCCCGGGTTCGACGACGGCCCCGCGCCGACGATGTCGCCGGTGGTCTACTGGTACCTCTCGATGGCGCTCCTTTGCACACCGCGCCCGGTGCAGGACCAGCTGATATGGCAGCAGCAGCTGCGGCACCTCACCAACCACACCGCCGACGGCCTCGACGAAGACCGCTGGGACATCCTCGACGACTGGCTCGGCCGCGCGTTCAAGGACATCAGCGCCGCCCTCCCGGCTGACCTCGCGAAGACGGTCCGGACCGCCGCCCGTCTCCGCACCCTCGACAGCATCGAAGCAGCACGTGAAGCAGTGCAGCAGTCGGACGAGTACCGCGAAGAAGCAGCAGCCGGCGAAGAGACCGGAGCCATCACATCGCTGTACTGGGCGCTCGACGGGTGGGCACTGTTCACCAGCCAGTACGAACGCCCCGCAGCCGACCGTCACCCGGAACTCCTCCGCCCAGCCGCCTCCGCCGCTGTCGAACTGCTGCCGCTGCGTGCGACGTCGGACCTGAACTACGGCGTCCAGGACCTGCTCGGCTCCCTCGGACACCCGAAGAGCAACCCGAAGCGGTCCGACGGTCGCCGCTCCGCGAAGAACCCCCGCTTCCCCGGCCACAACTACCCCTACTGAAGCAGTAGCCTGCCCAACGGGGGAGAGCATGAACGACGACCAGCGCACCATCGCGGCGATGAACAGCGACCGGCACACCTACCGGGTCATCGCACGCATCGGTTTCATCCTCGCGCCCGCGATGTTCTTCCTGCCACTCATCTACCCAATGGTCACCGGGGAGTGGCACGCAATGCCCATCATTTGCATGACCGCCGCGTGGGCCGTGCTCGTGTCCGCGTGCTCCTTCGCCGTGATGGCACACGCGAGACCCGGCGGCCACCCGTGGGTGCACCAGACGTGGGCAGCGCCCGTCGCAGTACTCGCGATGGTGCCGGGCGGCCTCGCTGCGCTCCTTCTGTACGGGTCACTGATCGCCCTCACCACCACGGGAGAACCCACCCTTGTATGACTCCGCTGACGCCGCCGCTGACCTCCGCCAAGCGGCGGCCGCCTGGTCCGGCTCCTTCGACGGCCGCACCTCGTTCACCCTCCCCGCCTCCGCCGCACTCGGCACCGTCCACCGGTGGGAGGCGACGTTCGGCATCGACGACGACGACCAGCAGCGAACCCTCACCGCCGTCACCGCGTCCGGGCACCTCGTCCACGCGCCGACGTCGCAGCGGGACCTGCTGCTTACCATCGCAGGTGACGGCGACGCGACCTCGTTCGCAGCGACCATCCGAGACCTCAGCCTCAGCGGTGCTGACCGTGCCGCGCTGCTGTTCGCAGGCATCGACGGCGGCGACATCCTCCACCTCGACACGCTCATCGCTCTCGCCGCAGGTGACGTCACCGCAGCCGCCGCTGTCCGCGCCGTCATCGACGACCTGTCCGGCGCCACGGCGACACTGCTGCTCACCCGCCCCGCCTGGTGGACCATCGGCGGCGACGACATCGCCTACGCAGCCGCCACCGAAGCCGGCCTCGAACAGTGGGGCAACACCGACGTGTGGACGTACTTCGGCGGAGGAGACGAGTGACCGCCCGGTCACTGCGGCAGGGGTCGAGTTGACCCCGGAAAGTCGCCGCACCGTCATCCTCGTCGCCTGCATCATCGCCGTACTCGTCGGGCTCACCGCCGTGATGGTGGCGATGACCGGCGGGCTCTAGGGTCCCTCGACAGACCTGAACCGGCAGAGGCCGTCGCGGCTGATTCTGCCGAAGTCACCGGGGAGCGTACGCTGACCCGCCTCGATGCTGCACCACCGGGGGTCGGCGAGGAAGTCCACCCCAGCGAGGCCCGAGCCCCGTCATGGCGCGACACAGACCGCTCTGGCACACGCAGCGTCAGTCGGCGTCTTCGATGGAGCGGATGAAGTCGCGGCCGCCGTTCCACCGCTTCCCGTTGATGAGTGCCGTGGGGGTGCCGAAGCCGCCGCTGGCGGGGTTCACCAGTGCCTTGTCGGTGAGGGCCTTCGCCGTGTACTTCTCCACCCAGCCGCGGAACGTCTCATCGCGAATGCACGAGTCGAGTGCGCTCCCGGTGGCACCCCGAGGTGGACGAGCTCGAGGATTCGGGACGTGGTGAGCCCGCGGGTGCCTTCCTCCGGCTGGTTGTCGTACATCTGCTGCTGTACGTCGAGGAACGACGACGGGGAGTGGTCGGCGACGCACGCGGCAGCGTTCGCCGCCCGGGACGAGAACCGGGACCCGAGGTAGGACCGGTCGAGGATGGCGACCGGGTGCACGGCGAGCGTCGCCTGCTCCGACTCGACGAGGGTCTGCACGTCCGCAGATGTCGCCGTCTCGAACTGCTTGCAGACCGGGCAGGACCAGTCGATGTACAGGTCCACCTTCGCCGGCTTCACCGCCGACGGGGCGACCGTCGTGGTCGGATGCTTCACCGTCGGTGTGAGCGCCCCGTCCTCCCCGTGGAACGAGATGGCTCCAGCGGTGGTGTTCGCCGGCGCTGTGCCGGCCGGCGCCGGTGCGTTCACCGACGACACGATGATGAGCGTGACGCCAGCGGCGGTGAGGATGCCGGCGCCGACGCCACCCTGCAGGAACCACCGGTTCCGCCGCTGCCGACGCTTCACCTGCTCCCGGTTCGCACGAGCGTGCTCCCGCGCCTGCTCACGGCGCTGCTTCTTCGTCTCACCCATGCTGGGCCCTCCCTGTCGTCTCCGGCAGGTGCAGAAGCGCACCCACGGTCGCGCCGTCTATGCAGGAACGCAGATGCTGGCCTGTCCGGACGCGCGGGAGCGTCCCCGCTGGTCGGTAGGGTCGACACGAGCAGAGCGGGGGAGCGGCCATAGACGGCAGCTCAGTAGCCCTCGACTCGCGGTGCAGGAAAGGCGTCGGGGTGGCGACCAGGTCTCTCAACGAGATTCGCAAGCAAGCCAGCAAGTTCGTCTCCGAGTGGAAGAACGAGGTAGGCGAGGAACGGCAGCAGGCGCAGTCGTTCGTCCGCGACCTCCTCGCCGTCTACGGCATCACCGAGACGAAAGCCGCCTCCTACGAGAAGCGTGCGAAGCGTTCAACGACCGGCGGCGGTGGCTACATCGACGCGTTGGTTCCCGGCCTTGCCCTCGTGGAGATGAAATCCTCCGGCAAGAACCTCGAAGACGCCGAACGGCAAGCACTCGACTACATCGACGACCTCACCGACGCGGAAGCACCCCGGTGGGTCATCACAAGCGACTTTCACCGGTTCCGAGTACTCGACCTCCACGACCGCACCGACAACGCCGTGGCGGAGTTCACCCTCCTCGAGCTTCCCGTCGAAGCGGAGAAGCTCGCGTTCCTCGCCGGCTACCAGGTGCGCTCCTTCGGGTCCGCGGAACAGGAGACAGCGTCTATCAAGGCGGCACGCATCATGGCGTCGCTGTACGAGACGTTGGAGAAGTCCGGCTACCCAGACCATGAAGCGTCCGTGTTCCTCGTCCGCGTGCTCTTCGCGATGTACGCGGACGACTCCGGTCTCTGGGACCGCGACCTGTTCATGGAGTTCATCGAGGACCGCACTCGGGAAGACGGGTCCGACCTCGGGCCGCAGATCGCGATGTTCTTCCAAGTGCTGAACCAGCGCACGCACCACGCGAACCTCGACGAATACCTGAACCGGCTCCCGTACGCCAACGGTGGAGTGTTCGGCGAGTCCATCAGCATTCCGTCGTTCGACTCCGAGATGCGCGGCAAGCTCCTCGATGCGTGCCACTTCAACTGGTCCACCATCAGCCCCGCCATCTTCGGCTCCCTGTTCCAAGCCGTGAAGGACAAAGCGGCCAGGCGGAAGCTCGGTGAGCATTACACGACCGAGACGAACATCCTCAAGACCCTCGGCCCGCTGTTCCTCGACGAGCTCCGTGCCCAATTCGCACACGAGCAGCACTCCATCCAAGGGCTGAAGAAGCTGCGGAAGCACCTCGGCGAACTTCGAGTGATGGACCCAGCGGCGGGAGTGGCGAACTTCCTCGTCGTCGCCTACAGGGAACTTCGTGCCCTCGACCTCGCCATCCTCATCCGTCTCCGCGAACTCGGCGACACCAGCGAACTCCCACAGATGTTCTTCACTCGCGACGACCTCGTCGTCCGCTTAGAGCACTTCGCCGGCATCGAAATCGAAGAGTGGCCGGCGCGCATCGGGTCCACAGCGCTGCACCTCGTCGACCATCAGGCGAACCAGGCAATGGAACTCGAACTCGGCATGGCCCCCGAGTCTCTGCCGCTCGACACCATCACCACCATCCACGTCGCGAACTCGCTCCACACCGACTGGACCAAGGTCCTCCCGCCGACGTCGAACACCATCATCGTCGGCAACCCACCCTTCCTCGGGCACGCAACCCGCAACGACGAGCAGGCAGCGGACCTACGGCAGGTCTGGAACCGTGACGACATCGGCCGGCTCGACTACGTCACCGCCTGGTACAAGAAAGCCATCGACTACTTCGGGACGGTGCCCGGACGATTCGCTTTCGTCTCAACCAACTCGATAGTGCAAGGTGAACCCGTCCCCGCTCTGTTCCGACCGATCTTCGACGCAGGATGGCGGATCCGATTCGCCCACCGCACATTCGCCTGGTCCTCGGAAGCGCCCGGTGCTGCTGGCGTGCACTGCGTCATCATCGGGTTCGACCGAGGCGGCCGGTCCACCCCGGCACCGACGCTGTTCCTCTACGACGACCTCAAAGGTGAGCCACGTGCGGAAGTTGGCCGCAGCATCAACGGCTACCTCATCGACGGGGCGAACGCGCTCGTTGAACAGCGGCGCACACCCATTGCGCCTCAACTCGCTGCAGCGACGATGGGCAGTATGCCGCGTGACGGCGGCAACCTCATCGTCAACGCAGACGAGTACGACGAAGTGGCGTCCGACCCAGCAGCAGCGAAGTACCTCCAGCGGTACGTCATGGGGGACGAGCTCATCAACAACATCGACCGGTGGTGCCTCTGGCTCGTAGACCTCGATCCGAGAGACGTCACCCACTCCGCAGTCCTACGGAAGCGGCTCGCGGCGGTGCGCGACCTCCGAGAGCAATCGAAGGCGGCGTCCACCCGAAAGATGGCGGACACGCCGCACCTCTTCGGGCAACGATCCCAGCCCGCGACGGCGTACCTCGCCATCCCCAAGGTGTTCAGCGAACGACGCAAGTGGGCCACCGGAGCTCGCCTAGACGCGAACGTCATCGCTGGCGACAACGTCTACAAGGTGGACGACCCCGACGGGCTTGCCTTCGCCATCCTGTCCTCGAGCATGTTCATCACCTGGCAGAAGTCCGTCGGCGGCCGCCTGGAAAGCCGCCTGCGGTTCTCCAACACCCTCGTCTGGAACACTGTCCCACTGCCTCTCCTCAACGACACGACCCGTGCGGCGGTCATCGCCGCCGGCGCGAAGGTCCTCGCTGCACGAGATCTCCGACCGGAACGCTCCCTCGCCGAGCACTACAACCCGCTCGCAATGGAACCTGCGCTCCTCGCTGCTCACAACGCTCTCGACCGAGCGGTGGACAAGGCTTTCGGCGCGAGGACGGCGATGACGTCCGAGGCGGACCGACAGCGAGTCCTGTTCCAGCGGTACGCGGAGCTCACCTCAGCAGGGCAACCGACGGACCCGAAGAAGTAGCGCCTCCCTAACAGCACGTCTAGCGCCGGGGCGATTAGACCCCCGTAGCGGGTGGCCACGGTCCCCGCTGTCCGAGCTCTCGTGCCGTGCGGTGATGCTCCACCCGAGCGTGGAGGGGTCCGTGGGCCGCTGCTCTCAGCCGGGAATGTTCCGTGGGTCGTGGCCGTACGTGCTCCGTTCACTGATGCGGCCGTCGAGGTTCCGGATGAAGTGCTCCACCTTGTCCGCCTTCGCCCGTTCCCGACCGAGATGCACCGCGTCATCCTTCGTCGCAGCGGCACCGAACACCTCATCGGTGCCTTCGACCTTGCTCTGCCACGTGCCGTCCTGGTGGTACGTCTCAATGTCTCCTCGCATGCCCCGAACGTACGACCAGTCGGGCAGCAGGATCCTCAGGACGCCGCGGTCAGCAGGTTGGTTCGCTGAGGAAGTCCTCGTATCGGATGTCTGCGTTGACCGGCGTCATCTCGAGACGAGCGGCGACCATCGCTTGAATCTCGGCCGGGGAGTGCATCCCGTGGCGGTGCCACAGGCGGGGGTTCATCGGGTCGGTGATGTCGGCGGCCATGAGACCTGCCCTTCGAGAAGCGCCACGCTTCGATGGTGCCGAACCGTTCCCGCTGTGCCAGCGCACCGCATGTCGCAGCGCTCATCGTGACGACGGGAGTCAGTACCAGTCCGACCATTCGACGGTACGACGGGTCGCCACCGCGGCCAAGTGAACTTCCGCTTCGGAGTCCACTGAACGCAGCCGCCGCATCCCCTAGCGTGGATGAAGACCGAGGGGGAGCGATGCTGAACACGCACGACCGGGCCGGATGCGAACGGCAGGAGCTGTGGCGCTGGGCGGAGATGGGGCGGCATCTCCACGGCGCCGACGGCACCTGCGGGGAGGCCCGGGCGTGAGCCGGCTCAGTGAGTGGTGGAAGCGGGCGAACGCGAAGCCGAAGCCAACCGTCTGGGATTCCGGCCGCGCCACCATTCCGTACCCGGGGCTCAGCCGCCGCGACCTCGCAGCGTTCGGCAGATGCGAGACGTACCTCCTCCGCGAAATCGTCGACGCTCGCTCCTGGGGTCGGCAGGTAGACAGCCGCGGTGTCGCGTTCCCAACCAACGGGTGGCTCATCATGCCCGGCCGGGTCTACTCGGCGCTCATGGACGACACAAAAGGCTCAGGCCCGAAACGCGCTGTCATGGACACCGTCGTCGCCTGGCTCGCCGACGCCGGAGCTCTCACACGACTGCCGGAACGCACACGGGCTGACATCGCGAAATCGAACGTCGCCGAACGGCTCCGCGACTACGCCGGCTACATCCCCGACGACGGCACCCGCCACTGGGACAACGACATGTGGCAGGTCAACCCCGAACAGATGCTCGTCGTGTACCCGCACCTCGCCGACGCGAACATCGACTGGAAGCGAGCAGCCAGCGAATGACCGCGAATCAGTACGACCCGCCAACTGCTGCCGTGCTCAACGTCGTCGCCGACGAATGGGTGGCACAGCTGGCAGCGTCCGTCGGGATTGCCCGTCCTCAGATACATCCGCTGCTCGAGGTCGGCGACACTGTCCCACCCCATGTGGACGAGTTCGACGTCGGGTACAAGTCCGTGGATACGTGGCACGGCGGGAACCCTGGTCCCGCACTGTCCACCGTCCGGCAGGCACTCATCGACGCCAACGCCATCTGCAGGCTTCGACCCTCCGCCACCGCAGCCCTTGAACGACGCGACGTCCGATGGGCCGTGCACCACAACATCCGACTGCCGAAGCCGCTGTCCGAACATCGCATCTGGGAGGTGACCAACGCCGACCGATTCGAAGGAACCATCAGCCGGTTCCTCCAGTACCCGCAACCACTGGATGCGGACGTCCGTGACCGCATCACCGACTGGGCGGCACGGCCGGAGACGAACGCCGGCGCACCGGAGCGCGGAAGACTCCCCGACGACTTCATAGCGCAGCACCGCGGGCTCATGGACGACAACCAGCTGTCCACCGTGACCGACGTCGGATTCAGGCGCTGGTCCACCCAGAGACACACAAGCATGCGCACCGACTTCACGGAGCAGATGTGGCGGTGGCTCAACGCCGAAGGGGCGCTCCGGGAACTCAGCCAGGAGGAACGCGTCCTGCTCGGACCCACCCCGGTCGGCACCCGCGTTTGGGACCGAGTCCGGCTTGCCGCCGAGCTTCCGGAACTCACCCGCGCCGATTAGCCGTCCGCGCATACTGACAGCGACCACACTCCGGCAGGAACGAGACACCCCATGGCCAGCATCGACGACCGCATCACCATCATCAAGGCCGTCCGAGCCAACCTCGGCATCAGCCTCACCCAGGGCAAGGACATCGTCGACGCTGCCTACCGGGCCGGCCTCGGCACGTACACCGCAACGCAGCGACACATCGAAGAGGCGGTCGCCGACCTCGTCTCCGGCGGCAAGGTCTCCGACGTGACAGCGCTGCTCCTGCGGCTCGTCCCGACTCCGGACGACCAGCACGGCGAGTCGGCAGTTTGGGTCAACCCCACCGATGTTGCCCAGCGCGCCGTGCAGGCGTGGCTCGACGCGGCCGGCGCCGATGACAGCACCGTCATCCCGTACCCGAACGGCAAACCCGGGTCCACCCTCACCATCAGCGACCTCCGCCGCAGCCAGCGCGCAGCGGCGTTCGCGGGGTGAACGCCGAACCGGCCGCCCACTCCGAAGGGTGAACGGCCGGTTCTGTTGTGACGGTGCTGCGTCAGATCGTGTCTTCGAACGTCGCGGAGGCGATGCCGGCCGTGTGCGCCGGCGGGAACCCGGCGTTCACGTCTGCCGTCTCTGCGCCGTGCAGCGCCTCCTCGTGGGCGGCACCCGCGGCGCGGCCGATGGCGCTGGACTTCACCACGTCGGAGAGCTTGAACCCGACGGTGCTGGCCAGCACCGAGTCGAGCTCCGTGAACTGGCCGACGGTCTGCTTCGTCAGCGCCGTCGCACCGTCGGTCGAGATGACCGTCATGTTGTCCACCGCGGCGAGCGGGGCCGCGAGCTCACGGGCGATGGCGGGGAGCGTCTCCAGCACCTTCAGGTGCAGCAGTGCTTCCGACTGTTCCGACAGTGCTTCCGCCTGCGCCTTCGTAGCGGTCGCCTCCGCGAGACCGCGCGCTTCGATGGCCTTCGCCTCCGCTGCACCCTCAGCCTCAACAGCCTCCGCTGCGAGTCGACGTCGCTGTGTCTCCGCCTCTGCGGTGCGGATGGCGGCCTCAGCGGCAGCCTCTGAGTCGAGCTTGGTCTTCTGCGCGTTCGCCTCGGCGACCGCGGTGACCTCGGATTCCAGCTGGGCACGACGCAGCTCCGCGCGGCGCTGAGCGGTGATCTGCTCCTCCGCAACGACCGCCTGGTTCGCCTTCGCCGATGCGAGCGGGCCGGCAGCGGCAGCCTCAGCAGCGGCACGGTCGGAGTCGAGCTGCAGCGCGGCACGGCGGATGGCGAGCTTGTTCTCCGCCTCGGCGATGGCCTGGTCGGCGGTCGCGCGAGCTTCCTTCGCCTCACGGTCGGCCTGCGCCTCCGCGTTCTCCGCCTCGAGGCGGACGCGGGCGCGCTCAGCACGGCCGAGGTCGCTGATGTACTCGTTGCGGTCAGCGATGCCCTTGATCTCGAACGAGTCGACGTCCAGACCCTGCGACGACAGGGCATCCTTCGCCACGTCGAGAACCGCGGTGGTCAGGTCGTCGCGCTTACGGATGATGGTGGACACGTCCGTTGCACCGATGGATGCACGGAGGGAGCCGGAGAGGACCTCGCGGGCGAAGTCGTCGATCTTCTTCTCCTGTCCGACGAACCGCTGCGCTGCTTTCCGGATGGAGTCCTCCGACTCACCGACCTTCACCAGTGCGACGGCCTCGACGTCGATGGTGACGCCCTTGGAGTCCTGCGCGTTGACGTTGATGTCGATGGCGCGCGAGGACAGGGAGAGCTTCGACACCTTCTCGAAGAACGGCTTCACGAACACGCCGGCGCCGTGGACGACCTTGATGCCGGACTTCACGTTCGACGTGCCGTCAGCGCCGGTGACGGTCTTCGACCGCTTGCCGGTGATGATGAGCGCTTCGTCGGCGCCGGCGTTGCGGTAGAGACGCTTCACGGCGATGAAGAAGATGACGAGCAGCACGACGGCTACGACGATGAGGACGGGGATGAGTCCCAGTCCGAGGAGAACACCCATGCGGGGTCCTTTCGGGTGCTGGCGCGACGTCGGGGTGCCGCGCGGCGGTGAACCCCGACGGCTGCCGGGGTCACCCGTCCCTGTGCCACGGGCCCGCCGCCGGCTGGGCACACAAGAAAACTGGCGCCCCTTCCATCCGGAAGCAGACGCCAGTCGTGTTGTCGAGGACGCTACCTGACAGCCCCGGACGGGCCAAGCGTCGCCGGCGTGTCTACGACTCGTCCCACGCTTCGACGACGACGTCGGCGCGCAGCATCAGCGGTTCCTCCGCACCGAGCGTTGCCGCAGCCGGGGCGGACGCGAAAGTGTCTGCGGGGAACGTCCATCGGAACGGGTAGCCGTCACCACGGTGCTTGGTCGCGTTCACCTCAGCGGCGAGGGCGAGCAGCGGTGCGATGTCGGCACGCCGCCAGGACGCGGCTGGGGTGGATGGGCCGACGCTGCGGACGGTGACGGTGAAGCCGAAAGCCATCGGTCAGTCCTCCGGCAGGGTGCGAACCCAGTGTTCGAACGTCACGGCATCCTCGTCGGCGATGACTGCGGCCGGGCGGGAATCGTTCGCTGCATCGATGAGCACAAGGGTGTCATCTGACAGACCGGCTGTCGCCTCGCCGATGATGGAGTCGGAGGCTGCTACGCCGACGCGAGTGATGAACGTCAAGGGCTGTCCAGGGATGGACTCCACCGTGCCCATCTCGTTGTCGAAGAAGCCTGCGAGTTCGGAGACACGGAACCGGGTGGCGCCGGCCCGGGTTGTGATGGTGACCGCGGGGACCGTGCGGCGCCCGAACGTGTGGGTGGTGGGCTCCGCTGTGACATCGGACCCTGACCACGGGCGTACTTCCGCCGGCGACACCTTCTCCACCTTCGACGGCTTGGCCTTCTTGGGGAACGCAGCCGTCACCGTGATACCGCCGGCCATGACGGCCATGAACCATGCCGGACCGGAGACGACCTTCGTCCAGAGCAGGACCCAGAAGATGACGAGCCATCCGGCCATCGTCAGGTTCGACAGCCACTTCGAGTCCCGCCGTGCACCGAGGAACCACAACCCGGATCCGTACGCGAGCCCGGCCGCCGTCGGCAGCCAGAACGCCACCGGATTGTGACCCAACACCTGCCGGTGCAGGACGGCCGAGGCGATGACTGCGATGACGGCGATGGCCCCGAGGAGGTACCGGTTGGCGCGGCGGTCTCGTTCCCGGGCGGTGAGTGTGGCCATCGATGGTCCCCCTGTGATGCGTGGCGTGCTTGTCGCATAGGCAGATGCGGCACGACGTCCGAAATCCCGTTCAACGCTATCCAGTCAAGCAGAACCCTGGGGTCTGCTTCCGGTCTGCTCGCCCCATCCCCGACTCCGGTAAGCCACCCACATCCCAGTGTTTGCAAGGGGAGTAGGGGGTCCAGGGCTCTCTTTACTTACTTACTTACATCTTGAGTAGATACAAGTGAAGAAGAAGAGGACATACCTGGGCTCCTACACCTCAACTATGTATTACCCATAGCTCTATAGCGCGTACTCCGCGCACCGCGTGAAGTCAGGGGAGCCGACACAGAAAGCCCCGGTCAGGTGTGACTTCCGAGGTCATTCCACCGGTGAAGCGGAGGAGAGCGACCGGAACGCTGCCACGTCTATGCCCGAGGCGACGTACCTAGCCCAGGGACCGTCAGACGTCTCAGGCATCGCCCGAGCGAAACCTGCCGACGTCAGCCGCCTGTCGTCCTCCTGCGTCACCACCGCTGCACCGGCGCGCCGGTGCAGCTCCGCCGCGAACGTCGCCGGCGTCCACTCATCCGCACGGGCCAGCAGGTCCGACACCAGCAGCACCCGCGGCTCCAGATGCTCGAGCACCAGGCCACCGGACTGCCCGGAACGGACCCGCGCAATCGCCGCAGGCGACCACGGGTACGCATTCGGATACTTCGACCTGAGCAGCGGCCGCGGCAACCGAGGCTGCTCCCACAAGAACCACAGCGCCTCCCGCAACACCCGGGCTCGAGCCGCCGGCCGATTCGTCATCCGCGCCAACCCGACCGTGACAGTCAGCAGATGCTCCGCGTCGTCGAGGTCCGACGACAGCGCGCGAGGACGTCCAGGCTCAGGCAGCATCAACGCCGACGGTACAGCCCATCCGCCGCATACCCTGGGTCCATGACCGCACGACGCCCCATCACCATCACCGGTGCCGTCTTCGCGGCCATCGCCGGAGCGATCTCCGGCACCGGCTGGGCCATCCTCCTCATCTCAGCGGCGCTTGGGGGCAGTTTCCCGTTCGGCGCTGCGTTCCTGGTGTTCGGCGGGGTGCCCTTCCTCCTCGTCGGCGTGACGCTCCTCCTCGTCGCTGCATCGCAGCACCGCCGGCCGCGCACAACCTCAGCATGACGAACCCCACACGGAACAAGGACGCCGGGATCCCCGGCAACGGCGGACAGTTCGCCGGCAGCCAGCACACCGAAGCTGCCACGGAGCCGCTCCGCGAGTACGTCCCGTCCAAGAACGTCGACGTCCTCGTCGCCGCTTCGCAGGCAGCCCGCGCCCGGGTCGCCGCCGGGAAGCCGTCGTGGGGTGAACGGATCCCCGCGAAGGCCATCTGGCAGGACGAGACGACGACCTGGGACCAGAAGCGGGACAAGTTCGTCACCGCGGTGAAGGCGTCGAAGTGGTACGCCGGGCAAGAGGAGTTCTCCGAGCAGTCGGCGACACCCTCCGCGCGTCGATGCTCGCCCGACAGGCAGTACGCGACCACCACGCGCCGACCGCGAACGCGTTCCTCCACTGGGCCCGCCGGCGGTATGCGATCAGTTCCTGACCCGACGTCCGCCGCATAGCACCGAACGGACGAACACCCACCGCTCTGACTCACGAGTCTGACTGGCGGATGGGCCCGTGGTGTCGCAACGGCAGCCCCGGGCCGTCCACGCAACGACTGGCGAGACGGCGACCTTCACAGGCGTGACCCTCCAGCCGGTCGGGTGTCCCGAGTTCATGCTGCGGCCCTCGGGGCGCCGTCCACCCACTTCAACAGCAAGGAGCCCCCTGTGACCTACCTGCCCGGCACTGTCGCCGCCCGCACTGATACGTCCGGCCTCGAGGTTCTGCTCCGCACGAACATTCGGGACCGTGAGACTCGCGGTCACCGGGGATGGTGGTTGTCGAGCCGTGACGAGGACGGCACGTTCCCCGTCTCGAACGACCGGTTCGGGGAGCTGCTCCTATGGGAGCAGGACCGCGCCGCGACCATCGTCGTCATGAACGACGCCGGGACGACCCGCACCGCCGTCCCCGACTTCCCTGACGTCCGCGCGATCGCCGACCAGCACGACGATGACGACGAGGGGGATGCCGCCGTCGACCGAGCGCTGCAGGACCGGCGAGATGCGTTCACCGCCGCCGTCCACACCGACGTCATCGGGTCTGTCGTCGTTGTCCTCGACACTGCCGACGGTTTCGCGGTCGGCGCCGGCCGGTACACCGAGGACGGGTGGGTGACGACGATGAACTCCTACGGCGGGCAGCCGGCGGACATCATCGGACTCACCGTCCTCCTCGCACCCGCCGAGTAGGACGAAAGCATCGCCTGATGGTCGCGAACCACAACACCGTGCAGTCCGTCATGGGGAAGCGACCGCTCATCGTGCACCCGGACTGGCCCATCCCGGAGATGCCAGCACGGCTCACGGAGCGTGAGCTTGAGGACCTGCCCTGGGGGACCACGTTCATCGCTGTCGCCGGTGAGGACGAGGAGACCCGGCGGGAGATGGGGGAGGTGCGGCTCATCGTCGTACCCGTCATCGACTCGTCGAACCCCGACCCGTTCATTGACCAGTACGGCACCCGACTCCGCCTCACCGACATCGACGTCGCGAGCATCCGCGACGTCGCCGGCCCGCCACCAGTCCGGCCGCTCGCGGGATTCAGCTGATGGCGGAATGCCGGGAACGGTGGCTCATCCACGACGACGAGCTCTAGGACGACGCGTGCGTGTGCGAGCGGGAAGCGAACCACATCAGCGTCCACATCTGCGGCGACTGCCACAGCGTGCTCACCAGCACCGGAGAGGTCGTCCGGTGGTGACCAACCTCGAGCATGCCCTCACCCAGACCGCCGACGTCTCCGCGTACCCCGACCTCGGTGCTGAGACTCGCTCCCGGTTTGAGACGCTGCTCCGCGCCATCATCACCGACGACGACTACACGCCGACAGTCACCTCGGACGGGGACGGCTTCATCGTGCAGTGGATGGCCGACCGACGGTACCTCTACGTCGAGGTGTACTCCGACGGCGAATGGGCGCTGTTCGAAACCGCCGACGATGGCAGCATCGTCATCAACGAAGCCGGCGACGGCCTCCCCAACCTTGACCGGGTCCGAGAACGCATCACCGCGCTCACCGCTCACGTGACAGCGGTCCTCGCAAGCCGGGACGCCCCACGATGACGGGGTCGCCGAACGGCCTGCGCCCACGCCATGATCAGCACGTGCATCCTTCCCGCCGCCGCCCGGTCGCCGCGCTCATCCCGGTCATCGCCGGAACCATCGCTCTCACAGGCTGCAGCAGCCACGAGGACGCCGTACCGAAGAACTACGGACACCAATGGATGTCGCAGATGTCATCACAGCTCCCCAGCGACTTCGGCGGCGTAGGCGGCCGACTCGTCCTCGGAGACGACAACCCGAAGAAGGCAACCGCCAGCATCTCCCTGCAGTACGACCTCGAGGGCCCGTACGACATCCTCGCCGTCTGCCGGTCAACAGAAACCGTGCACCTCACCATCCACGCATTCACCGCCACGAAAGACGGCAGCGGACAGTCCCTCGACACGAAGGAACGACTCGGCGAAGCCGACATCAACTGCGGCACCACCACGCGCATCCCTATCGACGTACCTCGGGGCCGCAACGGCATCACCCTCGACGCCTCCACCGATGACCGGTCCGAACGCACCCTGTTCGAGACGTCCGTTGTCACCCGCGGCGCGAAAGTGTAACGCGCAGTAGCTCCAGCGGCGACGGACACCAGCGACTCCACGTACGCTCAAGAGGCAAGCGAGGGGGACGCGATGCCGAACAGCTGGACGGCGGCCGTGGCGCTCGCCGCGGCGACACTGCTGACGGCGACCGGCTGCTCGTCCTCGTTCTTCGAACCGATGGCGGATTCAGTCGGAACGTGGACGCTTTCACCAGATGGCGGCAGCACCATCGTGATGCGGGATGACCACACCTTCACCGCTGAGGGCATACCGCAGAGCGTCGCTTGCGCGCGGGTTCCCGTCGTGGGCATCCCAGCCGAGTGCAGCACCGGCAGCCTGCCGGTGGACTTCTCCGGCTCGTGGGATCTTGAGGAAGGGAACACCATCGTGGTCGTCTTCGAGACCGACAACAGATGGGTGATGAGCGGCATCCGCAGCGGGAAGACCCTCGGCTTCTGGGTCGGCGACCGAGAACGACCCGACCCGACGTACAAGTACATCCACGATTGAGCCGCCCCGTACCTTGACGGCATGCCCGCTTCGCAGGCGCCAAACGCTACAGAGTGCTCTGTCCGGGAGCTCCTCGCCAGCTACACCGCCACCCCTGAAGAGCGGCTGGTGGCATAGCCCTGATGAGCGGCTGGTGGCATAGCCCTGACACGGCCGCCATCACATCGTCCGCACCGCCCGCCCCACAGCATCGAGGGCTCGGGCGGTTCTCATCCCGAATCGTGTCGTGGTGGAACTCCCCGACTTACGCCGCCACCAAGATCGAGGCGGCGTTCGAGGACCTGCGGAGCGGCGCGTCAACCAAGACGAGCAAGCGGTGAAGCAGCGTCAGCGCTTCCCCGTACCCTGACCGCATGCCCGCCCCGCAGCCGCCGTTCGATGCCGCTTCGATGTCGGTCCGGGAGCTCCTCGCCTCCTACGTCGCCATCCTCAACGAGCTCGAGACCCGTCACATCATCCGCACCCGGAACTCACCGCTCGGCGACCTCGCTGAGACCCTGGCGCAGCGGATGTACGGCGGGACGCTGCAGAAGAACTCCGGGAAGAGCTTCGACCTCCTCGCCGAAGACGGCCAACGAGTTCAGGTGAAAGCCCGCGCCGTCATCCCCGGGAAACCCGCCGGTGCGTTCTCCGCACTCCGCACCTGGGACTTCGAACTCGGCCTGTTCATCCTCCTCGACGCGACCACCTACGACATCCTCTGGGCCCGTGAACTCACCCCCGAGAGCGCAGAACCACTCGGCTACAAGTACGGGTACACGAACTCCACAACCATCGCCGTACGGAAAGTCGCCACCGTCGGCCGAGACGTCACCGATGCTCTAACCGCCGCGTACGACCGCATCGACGAACCCGCCGGCGACTAGCCAGCACGAGCCGAGGGTCACCCGAGGGCTTCCCTCAAAGCTTCCGTGTCATGAGCGCCGGGAGGTCCGGCGTACCCGGACTGCTTGACGACGATGAGGTCCTGCCCCGACGGCAACGGGAACACGTGCGCGCTGCGCCCACCGGACCGCCACGAGACCTGTAACTCACGGCCGGGAGCGGTACCCACAGCAGCTCCGGATGTGAGCCACGGAGCGCCGAACGCGAACACCTGCGCCACGTCACATTCAGCCAAGGGCTCCCACACGAACTCCGCCAGAACCTCCGGTGTGGGCTGCATCGAGCCGGTCACCTTGATGCTGTGCCACGGGAACAGTTCGACGTACAGCAGGTCCGCCGGTGTCACGTCGGCGGCGAGGAACCTGGACGCGAAAGCTGCCCGGCTCCGGTGGTAGCGGTTCCGGCCGTGCGTTCCCTCCCACGCCTCTGACGTGTACGGCGCCGACGACGCCCACTCGGTGTAGCCCACACGTTCGACGGTGTCGGTAAACACTCCGCCTGTGCCTTGGAACGTCAGGTCTGCCCCACCGGGATTCAGCCCCAACATCACCATGGCCGGGTCCCGGCCAAGTGCGAACGGACCGATGAATGGCTCCGGCATAGCGTCAGCTTGGACCGCACCGTCGCCGCGCCCCGAGTACGCCGCCTGCCACTGTCGCAGCCGAACATCCAGCGGGGAGCTGTCCAACCAGCCGCGAACCGCTTCGTCCCAAAACGCTGTCACCCGCTGCCGCGCCGACACCCCATCACCCATACCCGGCAGCCTTCCACCACGGCGCACCGGATCGCACACCGCTTCGCCGGAGAAAACCGCCCCTAACGGACTCTGCGCATAGACAGTGGGTGCTGGACATCACAGACCAGAAGCGGCCGGCAGCAAGCCGCAGTGTCACACCCCACACGGTCAGCAGCCCCACGGGTGCGATAGTCGGACGGGCCTGCCTCAACGGGCTTATCGACACGCAGGAGGAAGCGGACGCGCTCACTGTGGTCCACGAACGGCTGCTGCGGATGATGATCGTCAATCGGCACCTCGCCTACATCAGCGGCGCACCCACCGGCCGGACTCCGACCAGGCGCCGCACTCCCGGCACGTCTTCGGCAGCGAGGCGCCGGACCCGGAGAACGTCGCGAACCTCCCTCACGAGACGCTGCTGCAGTTGGCTGCGTACATCGGCCGGCAGGACCGGAAGCACGCCATCATCGAAGGGTTCATCTGGGTCGACTCGTACGACCAGACCCTCGAGGAGCGAGAGTGCGACTGCGGCTGCCAGGACGACGAGGAGACCGACGTCGACATCTTCCGCCGCGACGCCGACGAGTTCTTGGTAAAGATCCGGGAGGAACACGAGTCGTTCATGCCCGGCTACATCGCCAGCGTCCGCGCGTTCATCGACTTCGACTTCCACCTCGACGTCCGCCGGAACGGCTACATCATGGGCCGTGACGCGGACAAGGTCCTCGCGTTCCTGCAGGAGGCGCATGCAGCCGGCGTCGTCTTCGCCTGAACCTGAGACGAGCAGTTCTCCCGCGACCTGCCAATTGGTGCGCTGTAAGTCTGAACTATCAACGACCCCAGGAGTTGATGCGCGCTGCAAACTCCCACGCCTGCCGCTCAAGGGGCGACGGGAACGGCACCACGATGGTTTCGTCGGGGGTAGCGATCGTGAGATACCGCTTGGACGTGTCCTTCTTCATGCCGGACCCGGCGACCGCACCAACAACAGCGCCCGTGCCTCCGACGAGCAGACCACCGACGAGCGCACCACCGAGCGTCCGCCCGGTCGAGGAGCGTTGCGATACCGTGCCGTCCACCGTCGCGGTTGCGCCTTCCATACGCCACCGGCGAGACCCGTGCGCGAGCTTGCTGCCCTCGAAGTAGTACCCCTGAAAGGCGCCGGCGGGTGCGATGAGACGGCGTTCCGGCTGGTTCTCGCTCTCTCGACGCGCTTGCTCCTTTTGCTCCTGACGCCACTGCACGTCGTCCGTGGTCAGGTCCGTATAGGGGACACCCGTCGCGTTGGAAACCGCGTCCGCAAATGCCTCGCCGGAACCATCGCGGTTGAATCGGAACGTCAGCCCGTCCCGTCTCGGCTCGGGGGTGCGTGACCAGCCCTTAGCGCGCACACGGAGTTGGTGGTCCTCGTACTCGAGGTACTCCACCTTCGCCAGTGGTATCCGCACGCCCTTGGTCATCTTGGCGCTGCGGACGCTGAACGCAAACCTGAACTCGATGTGGTCATCGGTGAGGGTCGCGGTCCCGTCACGGCCTTTCAGTTCCATGGCGCTCATGCTGCCAAGGGGCAACGCCAGACGTCCAGCCCCAGAAGGGGCTCGGTGGCAGAACGAGGACAAGCGGCCCGCGCTCATTCAACGGGTGAAGCGGTCAGTGTCCGCTGCGCTTAAATCTCAGCTACCGATCGCAGACCTACGCCGTCGTCTCCTGGGTCGGCTACCACGATCTGCCGCATCCGGTCGGCGACCTCGGCTGGGTTCGGCGCTTGGACGGGTTGCGTGGTCGGGAACTTGCCGAGTGGGACGGTGGCGATGCCGCGGAGGGCGTCGAGTTGGCGTTGGCGAAGCTGGCGTTCCTGCCTCGAAGCCATGTCGAGTCCCATTAGTCCGGGAGCTGGTGAATCAGGTCGTAGTAGACATCGGCCTGGAAGTGAATACGGCCGCGGACCTGGTTGGCGAGGTCGACCTCGTGGTAGCGGTGCATGAGAGTGGCTGCGGTGATGGTGTTGTCGGTGATGCCGCCGGCGGGGAAGTTCGAGGTGGCGAAGATGGTGTCGTCTTCGGGGACGGCGACGGTGAACTTCGGCCGCGCCGGTCCGTCTTTCGGAGGGACGGCGGGTGTGAACCCGAGAGCAGCCATGTCGGGCATTGTGCGAGTGAACGCGACACGGGTTCGTCCTGACTCGACTTTGCCGTCCCGTCCGAGATACGGCAATCCCGGGAACGGGGTCATTGCTGCCCATGCGCCGGAGACGAGTGCTCCGGCGTCGATGAGGAGACGTGCTTGCTCTTCCACGGTGCCGGGGTGGTGCCAGCTGGTGGCGATGCCGCCGGGCCCGTTGTAGGTCATCGCCCAGTCGGCGAGAGCGAACATGTCCACCGCTTCCCAACCGATGTCGACGTGCCGGACTGCGTCGCCGAGGATGGTGAGCGCGTCACCGATCCGTCCGACGCTCATGCCTGTGCGGGCCGCGATTTGGTCGATGCGGCCGCTCGCCACGGGAAGGGTGCGCGCGACAGCGAACACCGCGTACCGGTCGACGCCGCGCATCTGAAACGCGCGCTCCCCGGCGATCTGTCGGCCGTCCTCCCACACCTGTGAGCCGTTGACGAGCAGCACGTTCGGCGAGGCGCGGGCGATTTCGACCATCGTTCGTGGGGCGACGTATGAGGACTTGGGTACGAGCAGCAGTTCCGGCTCGTTGGGATCAACTCCGGGTTGACGGCGGAGGGATGCTGCCGGTGCCACGCGGGCGCGGCGACCGTCGGCGAGACGGACCGTGTCGAATGTCTCGACGGTGGCCGGGAGACCTGCGTGTTCGAGGGCGACGAGCGCGGGAGTGACGTCGACGGGCCAAGTGGACCATTGGCCCAGGTCAAGGATGTCCGTCCGCTGCTGAGCTCGACTCCACCATTCATCGTTCGTGTTGCTCATCAGATCCTCTTCGAAATCGGGGCGGGTCACCGTGTTCCGCCCTGATATGCGCGGAGGAAGATGGTGTCTTCGATGCTGCCGCCAGCACCAACGACGAACCGCACCCCGTCATGCGACCCTGGCGATCACGCCCGACGAAGTTCCTGCCACGGACCGATGAAAGCCTCGGCTGTCCGCGCATAGGCGTCGTGCTGCCGATGTTCGGCCGCCGTGAGGAAAGGAACAGCTATGAAGATCGCTGCCGGAACCGTTGTGGCTGCGAGCAAGGACCATGGTGGGACGAGTCGGACGTTCGTGCCTGGCGGGTGCCGTGGAATCGTCACGAGTGGCGGAGGCTGGTCACTCCAAGTCCGCTGGGAGGGTCTCGCGTATTCGCAGCCGCGTATCGCGACGAGGTGATCTGACCCAGACGATCCCAGCTGGTGGGTCGGCTGATGCTGGTCGGCCGACCCACCACCGTCACACGGCTCGCGATCGATTCAGCGCTGCACCGAGGCGTCGCCCGTTCGCGTTGTCGGCTTGAAGCGACGCGGAGAAGTCCGCGACCCAGTTCTCGCCGTCCGGGCGCGGGATTCGCATCTCGTTCCCGACGTAGTACGTCGAGTCCGGAAGCGGGACGACGTTGATGATGTAGTACAGCGACTGTCGAGGGCTGTTCCGCCCCGGGTTTAGTGGAGGCTCGGTAGTGCCGCTTCGACGGTAGTCGGAGCGGGGTTGTGACGGTAATGGCCTTGCTCGAACTCGACCGGCGGGACCATGCCGA
>NZ_QKSG01000015.1:0-32821 GCF_003234035.1 Curtobacterium sp. MCPF17_031
GGAATTGCTTCATGACCCGACCAGCCGAAACCGATCGAGCACGAGGTCAATAAAATTGGCATTGACAATGTGCACGCTGTTGAGTTCTCAAGGACCAGACGCACTCCCCACCCAACACCAACACGATGTCACGCCAGAGAGGCTGTCGTTCTCGAACCCACCGGATGACCGACACGAAGTCGACACCTGATCGATGGGGGTGGTTGCTGGAGGCGGACCCCGTCCGGACTGCATCTCCGGGCTGTTCACCCGGTGACCGTCTCGGCCGTTCCGTTCCGCCTCAGCGGCAACGAGTGATTACTCTACACACGGTCCGAGGGCCTGCCAACCAGGTCCGATCCCGGGCGTGTCGTGCCGTCCGTCCATGCCGAGCAGCGACGAAACCAGGCCGGCCTCGAGACGGACGGAGGCCCGACACCATGACGGTGTCGGGCCTCCAGGTCGGCTCCGGGCGCTCAGTGCCGGGCGATGACCGGGTTGCGGAGCGAACCGATGCCGGAGATCGTGACCTCCACCACCTCGCCGTCGCGGATCTGCCCGACGCCGGCGGGGGTCCCGGTGAGGATGACGTCGCCGGGCAGCAGCGTCCAGATCGACGAGATGAACTCGATCAGCGTCGGGATGTCGTGGATCATCTCGTTCGTGGAGGCTGCCTGGCGGAGGTCGCCGTCGACGCGCGTCTCGAGCCGGATGTCGGACGGGTCGATCTCCGTCTCGATGACCGGGCCGAGCGGGCAGAACGTGTCGAACCCCTTCGCTCGCGCCCACTGACCGTCGCGAGCCTGCAGGTCGCGCGCGGTCACGTCGTTCGCGATCGTGTACCCGAGGATCACGCTCGCGAAGTCCTCCTTCGCCACGTTCTTGGCGAGGGAGCCGATCACGATGGCCAGCTCGCCCTCGTGGTCGACGCGGCCGATGTCGGCGGGCAGACGGATCGGGTCCTCGGGGCCGATCACGGAGGTGTTCGGCTTGAGGAACACGACCGGGTCGTCCGCGGTCCGCTCCTCCATCTCCGAGACGTGCTCGGCGTAGTTGAGGCCGACTCCGATCACCTTCGACCGCGGGATGACGGGGGCGAGCAGCTTCGCGTCCTTCAGGGACACCCGCTCCCCCGTCGTCTCGAAGCCCTGGTACATCGGGTCGCCGGCGAGCACCACCAGTGCGCGCTCGTCGAGGATGCCGTAGCGGGGGTCCTCCCCCTCGGTGCTGAACCGTGCGATCTTCACGGGTCGACCCTACTCAGCGCTCGGCGTCGGGTCCGTGAGCCGGACCATCCAGCCGTGCGGGTCGGGGCGGCGGCCGTACTGGATGTCCGTCAGTTCCTCGCGCAGGGACATCGTCAGTTCTCCGGCCCCGGTCGTCGGCGAGCCGATGGTGAAGCCGTCACCGCGCAGTTCCGCGATCGGGGTGACGACCGCGGCGGTGCCACACGCGAACGCTTCGGTGATGGTGCCGTCGGCGACTCCGTCGCGCCACTCGGCGAGGGACACCGCACGACGTTCCACGCTGAGACCGCGGTCGAGTGCGAGCTGCAGGATCGAGTCCCGGGTGATGCCTTCGAGGATCGAGTCCGAGTCCGGCGTGACGAGCGTGCCGTCGGAGCGCACCAGGACGACGTTCATGCCGCCGAGCTCCTCCAGGTACTCGCCCTTCTCGGAGTCCAGGAACATCACCTGCTGGCAACCGTGTTCGTACGCCTCCTGCTGCGGCAGCAACGACGCCGCGTAGTTGCCACCGGTCTTCGCGGCTCCGGTGCCGCCCCGGGCGGCGCGGGCGTACTGCGTCGAGAGCCAGATGGACACCGGCTTCGGGCCGGACGTGAAGTACGGGCCCGCCGGACTCGCGATGCAGTGGTACTGCACCTCGTTCGCAGCACGGACACCGAGGAACGACTCGGTCGCGATCATGAAGGGGCGGAGGTACAGGCTCGTCTCCGGAGCGGACGGCACCCAGTCCTGGTCCGCCGCGACGAGCCGGCGGATCGACTCGACGAACACCGATTCGGGCAGCTCCGGCAGCGCGAGCCGACGGGCGGAGCGGGCGAACCGACGGGCGTTCGCGTCCGGACGGAACGCCCAGATGGAACCGTCGGCGTGCCGGTAGGCCTTCATGCCCTCGAAGATCTCCTGCGCGTAGTGCAGGACACTCGCACTCGGATCCAGGGAGAGCGGTCCGTACGCGTGGACCGAGGCGTCGTGCCAGCCGTCGTCGATCGTCCACTCCACCGAGGCCATGTGGTCCGTGAAGTGCTTGCCGAACCCGGGGTCGGCGAGGATCTCCTCGCGCTCGGCGGCGGCACGGCGCTCCGGGGACGGGGTCGTCGAGAAGTCGAGGGCGAAGTCGGTGTCGGTGGTCTCGGTGGTGCTGTCGCTCATGCGGGTGGCTCCTGTCAGGCCGTGGTGGTGCGTGCGGCTGCCGCGGCTCCGGCGATGGCGTCGCCGATCTGGGCCGTGGACCGTCGGGTGGTGCCCCGGCTGGCGAGGTCGGCCTCCACCGCGCGGGTCACCGCGCCCGCCAGGTCCGCCCGGCCGACGTGGTCGAGCAGCAGGGCGACCGAGAGGACCGCGGCGGTGGGGTCGGCGGACTGCTGGCCGGCGATGTCCGGTGCGGACCCGTGGACCGGCTCGAACATGCTGGGGAAGGTGCCGTCGGGGTTGAGGTTGCCGGAGGCCGCGAGGCCGATGCCACCGCTGATGGCGCCGGCGAGGTCGGTGATGATGTCGCCGAAGAGGTTGTCGGTGACGATGACGTCGAATCGGGAGGGCTCGCGCACCATGTGGATGGTGACCGCGTCCACGTGCTGGTAGTCGACCGCCACCTCCGGGTACTCGGCACCGACCGCGGCGACGGTCCGCTGCCAGAGCGAGCCGGCGTGCACCAGGACGTTGCTCTTGTGCACCAGGGTCAGGTGCTTCCGCGGGCGCCGCATCGCGAGATCGAAGGCGTACCGCACGACCCGTTCGACACCGTGCGCGGTGTTGAGCGAGACCTCGGTGGCGATCTCGTGCGGGGTGGCGACCCGGATGGCGCCGCCGTTGCCGACGTACGGGCCCTCGGTTCCCTCGCGGACGACGACGAAGTCCACCTCGCCCGGGTCGGCGAGGGGCGAACCGACCGCCGCGTGCACCTTGGTCGGCCGCAGGTTGACGTAGTGGTCGAACGCGAACCGCAGCTTCAGCAGCAGTCCGCGCTCGATGATGCCCCCGGCGAGGCGCGGGTCACGAGGGTCACCGCCGACGGCGCCGAGCAGGATCGCGTCATGTCCCGCCAGCGCCGCCAGGTCGTCGTCGGTGAGGATGTCCCCGGTCGCCAGGAAGCGCTCGGCTCCCAGCGAGAACGGGGTCTCCTGCACGTCGAGGTCACCGTCGGTCACCGCGTGCAGGACCTTCAGTGCTTCGTCCACGACCTCCGGGCCGATGCCGTCGCCACGGATGACGGCCAACCTGAGCGTCTGCGACATGAGGGTCTCCTAGAGCGTGATGTCGATCTCACGCAGCGAGGCTGCGTCGATCGTCGAGCGGACGTGCTCGAGGACGTCGTCCGGCACCGGCGAGTCGACGGTCAGCACGCTGAGCGCCTCACCGCCGGCGGACTGACGGGCGATCTGCATCGCGGCGATGTTGATCCCCGCCTCACCGAACTCCTTGCCGTAGACCGCGACGATGCCCGGACGGTCCGTGTACGCCATCACGACGTGGTGCTTGTCGAGGGCGACCTCGACGTCGTACCCGTTGATCTCGACGAGCTTCTCGACCTGCTTCGGGCCGGTGAGGGTGCCCGAGACGCTGATCGCCGGGCCGTCCGACTGGGCACCGCGGATCGTGAGGAGGTTGCGGTACTCGGGGCTGTCCGCGTCGGTGATGAGCCGGACGGTGACACCGCGCTGCTCGGCGATGAGCGGCGCGTTGACGTAGGACACCTGATCGCTGACGACGTCGGTGAACACGCCCTTCAGCGCCGCGAGCTTCAGCACGCTGACGTCGTACGCGGCGAGCTCGCCGTGCACCTCGACGTCGATGCTCGTCACGGGCGAGGTCGCCATAGCCGTGAAGACCTGGCCGAGCTTCTCGACCAGCGGGATGCCCGGGCGGACGTACGGGTCGATGACACCACCGGCGACGTTGACCGCGTCGGGGACGAGCTCGCCGCCGAGCGCGAGGCGGACCGACTTGGCGACGGCGACACCGGCCTTCTCCTGCGCTTCGTCGGTGGAGGCACCGAGGTGCGGGGTCACGACGACGTTCGGCAGGGACACGAGCGCCGAGTCCTTCGGCGGCTCGGACACGAACACGTCGAGACCGGCGCCGGCGATGGTGTTCGACGTCAGCGCCCGGTGCAGCGCGTCCTCGTCGATGAGCCCGCCGCGGGCGACGTTCACGACGAAGGCGGTCGGCTTCATCAGCGCGAACTGCTCGTCGGAGATCATGCCCACCGTCTCGGGTGTCTTCGGCATGTGGATCGTGGTGAAGTCCGCGCGCCGGAGCAGGTCCTCGAGCGAGACGAGTTCGACGCCGAGCTGCTGGGCGCGGGCCGAGGTCACGTAGGGGTCGTACGCGATGACCGAGACGCCGAACGCCTGCAGACGCTGGGTGATCAGGGCTCCGATGCGGCCGAGGCCGATGATGCCGACCGTCTTCTCGTAGAGCTCGACACCGGTGTACGACGACCGCTTCCAGGCACCGGCAGCCAGCGACGCGTGCGCTGCCGGGATGTGGCGGGCGAGCGACAGGATGTGCCCGACCGTCAGCTCGGCCGCCGAGATGATGTTGGACGTCGGCGCGTTGACGACCATCACGCCGGCGGTCGTCGCCGCCTTGATGTCGACGTTGTCGAGGCCGACGCCGGCACGGGCGATGACCTTGAGCTCCGGGGCCGCGGCGATCGCCTCGGCGTCGACCTTGGTCGCGGAGCGCACCAGGATCGCGTGCGCGTCGGACAACGCCGCGAGCAGCGCTGGACGATCGGTGCCGTCCACGTTCCTGATCTCGAAGTCGGGCCCGAGGGCGTCGACGGTGGCGGGCGAGAGTTCTTCGGCGATCAAGACGACCGGCTTCGACACGACTGCGGTTCCTCACACGAGACGGGTGGTGTACCACCACCCTACCGACGGCCGGACCCGGTTACGACGCCGGGAGCGGGTCAGAGCTGGACGAGGCTCGGCACGTAGAGCTGCAGCGTGAGCCACAGCGCCCCCGCGGCGGCGAAGGCGACGACGAGCACCGCGACGGTCATGACCGCCGTCGACCGTCGGGTCACCCACACGCCGACCGCGTACGCGAGTGGCGGGATGAGGACGTCGAGGACCAGCCACACCCACGGCACGGATCGCTGCAGGGACGCTCCACCGGCGGACCCGACGAACTCGTTGAACTTCTGCAGCTTGTCGGTGATCACCACGAAGTTGCCGACGCTCTGCGCGGTCATGTAGGCGAACAGCGCCGCGAAGAACACCCAGACGACGATCCGTCCGACCAGTGCTCCTGGGGTGCGGGACCCGCCAGCGGGGCGCTCGACGGCGCTCACCCGAAGCTCCGCGTCATCAGGAACGGCCACGGGAACAGCACGACGGCGCCGAGCAGCATCCAGAGCAACCGCGTGCGCGTGCTGCGGGTGCGGGCGACCCAGATCACCACGGCGAACCAGAGCGCCGGCGCGACGATCGCCAGGAAACGGAGCAGGGTGACGAAGCCGGACAGCACCGCGTCGGTCGTCGACAGGTAGCTGGTCGAGGCCGTGAGCAGCCAGGCGACGGTGTAGAGCAGGTACAGCCCGCCGAAGACACCGAACCCGATGAGCGCCCCGGACGTCTCGGGCGCGTCGGGGTCACGGGAGTCCCGTTCCTTGACGGCGATCGGGTTGCGCGCGGCGTCGACGTGCGTCGTGTCCTCGGCGTCGCCCCACGACAGAGCGGCGTCGTCGTCGGGTTCGCGCGCCTCGGTCATGCCGTCGATCCTACGAGGGTCGCCGCTCATGCCTGCGCGGGCTGGGTCTCGAGGACACCGGCGACGACGTCGCGGACGGCCGGGAACAGCGGATGGCCCTCCATGAGTCCGGTCAGGATCTCGGTCAGGGCGTGCGCGGTGGCACCGGAGCGGAGCAGGGCGTGCAGCTCGATCGACTCGGGGTCGTCCTGGTCGTCGAACTCCAGCGCGACGCGGACCGCACCGATGAGGTGGTCGACGGGCAGGCCGCGCTCGGCGAGCTGCGCGGCCGGGCCGATGAAGCGTTCACGACGACCGAGCTTGCGGAGCGGGTTGCGACCGACACGACGGGTGGTGTCGGGCAGGAGCGGGTTCGCGATGCGGGTCAGGTTCGCCGCGACGTAGCGGGCGTGGTCCGCCGGGTCGAAGCCGTGCTTCGCGACGAGCAGCGCGGTCGTCTCCGCGAGCACCCCGTCGACCTCAGCCCGCACGTCGGGGTCCTGCAGGGCCTCCCGGATGAGCCCGATGCCGCGGACCCAGCCGTGGTACGCGGCGGCTCCGTGCGCCGTGTTGACGGTGTAGAGCTTCCGCTCCACGAACGGCTGCAGGTCGTCGACCCAGGTCACGCCGTCGATGACGGGAGGCTCGGAGCCGGTCCCGGCGAACGGCGTGCGCTCGATGACCCACTCGTAGAACGGTTCGAGGACGACGTCGAGGCCGCCGGACTGTCCGAGCACCCCGGACTGGTCGGGGACGATGCGGTCGATCGCGCAGTTGGCGAAGACGGCGGCGATGTCGCGGTCCTCGAGGATCGGCGCGCGTCGGATGCTGGCGTGCAGCGAGTCGGTGGCGTTGAAGGCGTTCTCGCAGGCCACGATCGTGACGCCGCCGCGGTCGATCGGGCGTGCGGCCAGCCCCTCCGCGATGAGCGGCGCCACGAGGGGCAGGGTGCGTGCGCCGACGGCCGTCGTGACGACGTCGGCGTCGGCGATCGCCTGCACGACGCGGTCACGGTCGGTCTTGCTGTTCAGCGCACGGAACCCGTGGACCAGGTGCTCGACGGGCATCTCACCGACCTCGTGCACCACGAACCGGCCGGCTTCGTTGAGGGCGGAGACCACACGCTCGTCGACGTCGACGAAGGTGAGGTCGTAGCCGCTCGCCACGAGGAACTGGCCCACGAACCCGCGCCCGATCTTGCCGGCGCCGATGTGGACCGCTCGTCTCGTCACCGCCATCGAACGATCATCCCATGCTCGACGGACCGTGCCTGCCACGGTGTGGAGAGGACGGAGGGGACGGCGACGGAGCGCGTCACGGCGCTGCGCTGACGTCCTCGGGAGACGTCGGGGTACTGGAGGAGCTGCTGCATGGTGTCCGGGTCACATCGAGAGGCGGCGGTGCAGTGCACCGCCGCCTCGCGGGTCGAGCTTGTCTCGGGCAGACTACCGCGCGGCCGAACCGTCGACGTAGTCCGAGTCGGCCTGCTTCCACGCGAAGAGCTTGCGGAGCTCGCGGCCGGTCGCCTCGACCGGGTGGCCCTCGCCCTTCTCGCGGAGGGCCGTGAACTCCGGCGCGCCGGCGTCCTGGTCCTCGATGAAGCGCTTCGCGAAGGTGCCGTCCTGGATGTCGGCGAGCACCGCCTTCATGTTCTCCTTGACCTCGGGCGAGATCACGCGCGGGCCGGAGACGTAGTCACCGAACTCGGCCGTGTCGGAGATCGACCAGCGCTGCTTGGTGAGGCCGCCCTCCCAGATCAGGTCGACGATCAGCTTGAGCTCGTGCAGGACCTCGAAGTAGGCGATCTGCGGCTGGTACCCGGCCTCGACCAGGGTCTCGAAGCCGTACTGGATCAGCTGCGAGGTGCCACCGCAGAGGACGGCCTGCTCGCCGAACAGGTCCGTCTCGGTCTCCTCGGTGAAGGTCGTCTTGATACCGCCGGAGCGCAGGCCGCCGATGGCCTTCGAGTAGGACCAGGCGAGGTCCCAGGCGCTGCCCGAGGCGTCGACCTCGACCGCGACGATCACGGGGACGCCGCGGCCGGCCTCGTACTCGCGACGCACCGTGTGGCCCGGGCCCTTCGGCGCGACGAGCGACACGTCGACGCCCTCGGGGGCCTCGATGTAGCCGTAGCGGATGTTGAAGCCGTGGCCGAAGACGAGGGTCGCGCCCTGCTTGAGGTTCGGGGCGATGTCGTCCTTGTAGACGATGCGCTGGACCTGGTCCGGCGCGAGGATGACGACGACGTCGGCCCAGGCGGTGGCGTCGGCGGGCGTGTGGACCTCGAAGCCGGCCTCTTCGGCCTTCTGGCGGCTCTTCGAGCCCTCCTTGAGGCCGATCTTGACCTCGACGCCGGAGTCGCGGAGGTTGAGTGCGTGGGCGTGGCCCTGCGAGCCGTAGCCGATGACGGCGACCTTCTTGCCCTGGATGAGGCTCAGGTCGGCGTCGGCGTCGTACACGATGTCAGTCACGGTGCGTGGTCTCCTTGGTTGGGGTGTCTGGGGCGACCGGTGCTCAGCGCACCCGGTCGGTGATGCTCTTCGGTCCGCGGCCCATGCCGAGGAGTCCGGCGCGGGCCAGCTCCTTGATGCCGTAGGGCTCGAGGACGCGCAGGATCGCCTGGATCTTGCCGGGGTCACCGGTCACCTCGACGACGAGCGAGTCGGTGGCGACGTCGACGACCTGCGCCCGGAAGAGCGTCACGGCGTCGAGCACCGCGGACCGGGTCTGGTTGTCGACCCGCACCTTGACGAGCATGTGTTCGCGCTGCACCGACTGGGGGAAGTCGAGCTCCACGATCTTGATGACGTTGACGAGCTTGTTGAGCTGCTTCGTCACCTGCTCGAGCGGGAGGTCCTCGACGTCCACCACGACGGTGATGCGGCTGAGGCCGTCCACCTCGGTGTTGCCGACGGCGAGGGACTCGATGTTGAAACCGCGCCGGGCGAACAGGCCGGCGACGCGGGTCAGCAGACCCGGCTTGTCCTCGACGAGGAGGGACAGGACGTGGCTCATGCGGGCTCCCCCGTCATGTCAGCGTCCTCGTCGTCCCACGTCGGGGCGAGGTCGCGGGCGTACTGGATGGACGAGTTGCCGATCCCCTGCGGGACCATCGGCCAGACCATCGAGTCGCGGCTGACCACGAAGTCGATGACCACCGGGCGGTCGTTGGTGTCGAGCGCGAGCTGGATGGCCGCGTCGACGTCCTCGGCCTTCTCGACCCGGATCCCGAGCGCCCCGTACGCGTCCGCGAGCTTCACGAAGTCCGGGACCCGACGGGTGCCGTGGCCGGTCTGCAGGTCCGTGAACGAGTGGCGCCCGTCGTAGAACAGCGTCTGCCACTGCCGCACCATGCCGAGCGAGGAGTTGTTGATGATCGCGACCTTGATCGGGATGTCGTTGATGACGCAGGTCGCGAGTTCCTGGTTCGTCATCTGGAAGCAGCCGTCGCCGTCGATCGCCCACACCACCCGGTCGGGCTGGGCGACCTTGGCGCCCATGGCCGCCGGGACCGAGTAGCCCATCGTGCCAGCGCCGCCGGAGTTCAGCCATGCGTTCGGGCGCTCGTACTGGATGAACTGCGCGGACCACATCTGGTGCTGACCGACACCGGAGGCGAAGACACCCTCGGGCCCGGTCATCTCACCGATGCGCTTGATGATCGCCTGCGGTGCGAGCAGTCCGTCGGTCGGCTCGGTGTAGCCGAGCGGGAAGTCCTCGAGCAGCTGGTTGAGGTGCGCCCACCAGTCCGCGGTGGAGGCTCGTTGGTCGACCGGCACGTCGGCCCACGCCGCCACGAGGTCGACGAGGACCTCTTTCGCGTCACCGACGATCGGGACGTCGGCGTACCGGATCTTCGAGATCTCGGCCGGGTCGATGTCCACGTGCACGACCTTGGCGTGCGGAGCGAAGTCGTCGACCTTGCCCGTGACACGGTCGTCGAAGCGGGCGCCGAGCGCGATGATCAGGTCGCTCTCCTGCAGCCCGAGCACCGCCGGCACCGTGCCGTGCATGCCCGGCATGCCGAGGTGCTGCGCGTGCGAGTCGGGGAAGGCACCTCGGGCCATCAGCGTCGTCACGACCGGGGCGCCGGTGGCCTCGGCGAACGCCAGGAGCTCCGCGGACGCGCCGGACCGGATCACGCCGCCACCGACGTAGAGCACGGGGCGGTTCGACTCGGCGAGCAGCTGGGCCGCGGCGGTGATCTGCTTGCCGTGCGCCTTCGTGACCGGGCGGTACCCGGGGAGGTCGAGCTTCGGTGGCCAGATGTACGGCGCCGACTTCTGCTGGGCGTCCTTGGTGATGTCGACGAGCACCGGGCCGGGCCGGCCCGTCGTCGCGATCAGGTGCGCCGCCGCGAGCGTCGCGGGGACGTCCTCGGGCTTGGTGACCAGGAACGAGTGCTTCGTGATCGGCATCGTGATGCCGACGATGTCGGCCTCCTGGAAGGCGTCGGTGCCCATCAGCGTCGAGAACACCTGGCCGGTGATGGCGATGAACGGCACCGAGTCCATGTAGGCGTCGGCGATGGCGGTGACGAGGTTCGTCGCGCCGGGGCCGGAGGTGGCGATGGCGACGCCGACCTTGCCGGACGAGGACGCGTAGCCCTCGGCGGCGTGACCGGCGCCCTGCTCGTGCCGGACCAGGATGTGACGGATCGTCGTCGACGCCATGAGCTCGTCGTAGAACGGGATGATCGCGCCGCCGGGGAGGCCGAAGACGTCGGTGATCCCGAGGTGCTCGAGCGTCCGCAGGACGGCTCCCGAGCCGGTCAGGACCTCCGGCGAACGACGTGCTCCGGCAGCGGACAGCGGTGTGGCTTCCGTGGGCATGAACGGTTCCTTGCCTGGAGGGATGGCGATTTTGCGGGGTGTCGACGTCAGCCCGTGACCGCGCCGGTGGCAGCGGACTGGACGAGCTTGGCGTACTTCGCGAGGACTCCGCGGGTGTAGCGCGGGGGCAACGGAGCCCAGCCGTCACGGCGGGCTTCCAACTCGCCCGGGTCGACCAGTAGGTCGAGCGAGCGAGCGGGGATGTCGACACGGATGCGGTCGCCATCGCGCACGAACGCCACTGGACCTGCGTCCACGGCTTCGGGTGCGATGTGGCCGATGCAGAGGCCGGTTGTGCCGCCTGAGAATCGACCGTCCGTCAAGAGTAGTACATCCTTGCCCAGCCCCGCGCCCTTGATGGCCGCGGTGATGGCGAGCATCTCGCGCATGCCCGGTCCGCCCTTCGGGCCCTCGTAGCGGATGACCACCACGTCGCCCTTCTGGATCGTCCCCTCGGTGAGGGCGTCCATGGCGGCGCGCTCGCGGTCGAACACCCGCGCCGGCCCCTCGAACACGTCGGCGTCGAACCCGGCGGTCTTCACGACTGCGCCCTCCGGCGCGAACGAGCCCTGCAGGATCGTCAGGCCGCCGGTGGCGTGGATGGGGTTGTCGATCTTCCGGAAGACCTCGCCGTCGAGCTCCGGCGGGTCGATCTCGGCGAGGTTCTCGGCGACGGTCTTGCCGGTCACCGTCATGCAGTCGCCGTGCAGCAGGCCCGCGTCGAGCAGCGCCTTCATGATCACGGGGATGCCGCCGTTCCGGTCGACGTCCACCATGACGTACTTGCCGAACGGTTTCATGTCGGCCAGGTGCGGCACCGCGGCACCGATCCGGTTGAAGTCGTCGAGGGTGAGCTCGACCTCGGCCTCGTGCGCGATCGCGAGCAGGTGCAGCACCGCGTTCGTCGACCCGCCGAGGGCCATGAGCACGGTGATGGCGTTCTCGAACGCCTCGCGCGTCAGGATGTCGCGGGCGGTGATGCCCTTGCGGAGCAGGTTGACGACGGCTTCACCGGAGCGGTGCGCGTAGTAGTCGCGGCGGCGGTCGGCGCTCGGCGGCGCAGCGGAGCCCGGCAGCGACATGCCGAGCGCCTCGGCCAGGCTCGCCATCGTGTTGGCGGTGTACATCCCGCCGCAGGCGCCCTCGCCCGGGACGATCGCACACTCGATCTTCTTGAGCTCTTCCTCGCTCATGGTGCCGGCCTTGCATGCGCCGACGCCTTCGAAGGAGTCGATGATCGTGACTTCCTTCATCGTGCCGTCGGCCTGCTTGACGTAGCCCGGCATGACCGAACCCGCGTAGAGGAACACGCTCGACAGGTCCAGGCGCGCGGCGGCCATCAGCATGCCGGGCAGCGACTTGTCGCAGCCGGCGAGCAGCACGGTGCCGTCGAGGCGCTCGGCGCTCACGACGGTCTCGACGCTGTCCGCGATGACCTCACGCGAGACGAGCGAGAAGTGCATGCCCTCGTGGCCCATCGAGATGCCGTCGGACACCGAGATGGTGCCGAACTGCAGCGGGTACCCGCCGCCGCCGTGGACGCCTTCCTTGGCGCCCTGCGCGAGGCGGTCGAGGGACAGGTTGCAGGGGGTGATCTCGTTCCACGACGAGGCGATGCCGATCTGCGGCTTCTCCCAGTCCTCGTCGCCCATCCCGACGGCCCGCAGCATGCCACGCGAAGTGGTTGCTTCGATCCCGTCGGTGACGACCCGGCTACGCGGCTTCACGTCGATGTCAGGCATGTCCAGAGTCTAGGACCGTTTGGGATACCAATGGCGCAACACCATGCGTGCGCATGGTGTTGCCCCTGGCCGGGCGGCTCTGGTGCGTGCGCTCCCGGCCCCGGTTCAGCGCGTGGCCCGGAGGCGTGCCAGCTGCTTCAGGACGTCGGTCAGTCCAGCAGGGTCGGCGACGCGGTGTCCGGCGAGCGTGTCGCCCTCCCCCACCTTCACGCCGACGTCCCCGTCGTGGAGCGCGCGGAAGCCGTCCTCGTCGGTCACGTCGTCGCCGGCGAAGAAGACCGCGTCCGCGCCACGGAGCTCCCGCAGGCGCTCGATCGCGTCGCCCTTGGTGACGTGCCGGACCGCGAACTCGACGATGTCCTTGCCACCGCGCTCCAGGACGTCGGGGTCCGCGTCGTGGGCCGCGCGGCTGGCGTCCGCGTTCGCCACAGCGGCCTCGTCCGCGCTCACCCGTCGTGTGTGCACGCCGTGACCGGCCGGCTTGTGCTCGATGACGACGCCCGGGTGCCGTGCGCCGACCTCGTCGAGCGCCGCACCGATGCGGGCCACCCGGGCGGACTCGTCCGCAGTGAGGGCGTCCTCGTCGTGGCCGTCGACCCGCCACTCGACGCCGTGCGAGCCGACGAGCGCCATGCCGTCCGGGGCGTGGGTCACCGCCGCGAGGCTGCCGAGCGGCCGTCCGGAGACGAGCACGACCTCGGTGTCCCGTGCCCGCTGCAGGGTGAGCACGGCGGCCCAGCTGCCGGGCAGGGCACCGACGTCGGCCGGGTCGTCGGCGAACGGTGCGAGCGTGCCGTCGAAGTCGAGTGCCACGAGCAGTCGCGGCGCAGCCGCGAGCGTCCCGAGGGCCTGCTCGAGACCGCCGTCCGTGGTCTGGTCAGTGCTCGTGGGCTCGTCACGCATCACGGTCCTCCCGGGTGTCCTCGGCGGCGCGGGCCTTCTGCGCGTCCTGGTCGAAGATCGACGTCCCGTCGGTCTGGGCCTCGCGGTGCGGCTCGCCCTGTTCGACCGACTCCGGGTCGATCTGAGCGCCCTTCGGAGCGTGCCGGTCGAGCGCCTCGAGGAACGAGCGCGACCACCGGGCCACGTCGTTGTCCTTCACGCGCTTGCGGAGAGCACGCATCCGGGTCGAGCGCTCACGGCGGGGCATCTCGATCGCTCGCTGGATCGAGTCCTTCAGCGCCCCGATGTCGTGCGGGTTGACGATCACGGCCTGCTTGAGCTCGTCGGCGGCACCGGCGAACTCGGACAGGATCAGGACGCCGTCGTTGTCGTGGCGGGACGCGACGTACTCCTTCGCGACCAGGTTCATGCCGTCGCGCAGCGCCGTGACGAGCATGATGTCGGCGGCCAGGTACAGCGCGACCATCTCCTCGCGCGGGTAGCCGTGGTGCAGGTAGGAGATCGGCTGGTGACCGATGACGCCGAGGTCGCCGTTGATCCGACCGACGCTCAGCTCGATCTCGTCGCGGAGCATCCGGTAGGTGTCGACGCGCTCGCGGCTCGGGCTCGCGACCTGGATGAGCGCGGCGTCCTCGACGGCGAGGCGCCCGTCCTCGACCAGTTCGCCGAACGCCTTGATGCGGTGTCGGATGCCCTTGGTGTAGTCGAGTCGGTCCACGCCGAGCAGGACGGTCTTCGGGTTGCCGAGTCCGTCGCGGATCTCCTTCGCGCGCTGCTGCACCTCCGGTCGTCGGGCGATCTCCTCGAAGCTCTCGGCGTCGATCGAGATCGGGAAGTGCCGGGCCTCGACGTGCCGGACCGTGATGCCCTTGCGGCTGCGCGGTGCCTTCGGGTCGTCGACGGGGACGTCCACCGTCGACCCCTTCGTCGTGTAGCCCTTGATGTGCCGCACCGCGCGGAGGAAGTCGCTGGCGTCGTCCTGCCGCTGGAACCCGATCACGTCGGCTCCGAGCAGGCCGTCCAGGATCTGGGCACGCCACGGCAGCTGCGCGTAGATGCCGACCGGCGGGAACGGGATGTGGTTGAAGAAGCCGATGGTCAGGTCCGGGCGGAGTGCACGGAGCAACGCCGGCACGAGTTGCAGCTGGTAGTCCTGCACCCAGACGATGCCGTCCTGCTCGGTGATCTCGGCGATCTGCTCCGCGAAGCGCTGGTTCACGCGCTTGTACGCGTTCCACCAGTCGCGGTGGTAGCTCGGGTGCTCGATCACGTCATGGTAGAGCGGCCACAGCGTGTCGTTGCTGAAGCCCTCGTAGTACTCCTGCACGTCGTCCGCGCTGAGCGGCACCGGCACGATGTGGATGCCCTCGTTGTCGAACGGCTCGACCGTGACGTCCGGCTGCCCGACCCAGCCGACCCAGGCGCCGTCGTTCGCGCGCATCACCGGCTCGAGTGCGGTGACGAGACCGCCCGGCGAGTGCCGCCAACCCTCGGTGCCGTCGTCTTCGACGACGCGGTCCACGGGGAGGCGGTTGGAGGCGACGACGAAGGCGTAGCGCGTGGTGTCGGTGCGGTCTGCGGGCATGGGTGGCGGGTGCTCCGTTCCTGCCCGGCGGCCTGCCGGGGCGTCGGCACCGAAACTACCAGCGCACGGGTGGCCCGGCTGAGGGGACGTTCACCCGCGCTCGGCCGGGAGGCCCGGGGGCGCGTCCGCCACGCAGCGCAGCGACACTAGGCTCAGCGCCATGGTGAGCACGCGTTGCTGGCAGGACGGTTCGTCGGCGGAGCGGGACTTCCCGGTCGAGCAGGTCTCGGACCTCGTCGCCCGCGACGGCGCCTTCGTCTGGGTGGACTTCACGGACCCGCAGGCGTCGGATCTCGAACAGGTCCAGGAGGAACTCGGCATCCACGCCCTCGCGGTGGAGGACGCCGTGGAGAGTGGGCAGCGCCCGAAGCTCGACCGGTACCGGGACGGCCTGTTCCTGGTGGTCTACGACGCACATGCTCCGGGGAAGGACGGCGAGCTCGTCACCCACGAGGTGAAGGCGTTCGTCACGCACCACGCCCTCGTCACCATCCACGGCCCCGACTTCGACACCGCCGCGGTGCAGCGCCGGTGGGACGCGAACAGCGACCTCGCCGACCACGGCGTCCCGTGGCTGCTGTGGGGTCTGCTCGACACCGTGGTCGACCACGCCACGAGCGTCCTCGAGACGATCGAGCGGGACATCGACGCGCTCGAGGACGACCTCTTCGAGAACGGCGACCCGCGCGAGCAGCAGATCCAGCGCCGGTCGTTCCGTCTGCGCAAGGCACTCGGGGTGCTCCGCCGACTCGTCGTCCCGACACGGGACAGTGTCGGCTCGCTGCTGCACGGGGACGCCGAGACGATCATCGACGGCGTCCGTCCGTACTTCCGGGACGTCGAGGACCACCTGGTGTCGATCGCCGACTCCGTCGATCAGCAGCGGGACGCGGTCTCGAGCGTCCTCGACACGAACCTCAACCTGGCGTCCAACCGGCAGAACACGGTGATGAAGAAGGTGACGAGCTGGGCGGCGATCATCGCGATCCCGACCGGCATCACGAGCTTCTTCGGGCAGAACGTGCAGTTCCCCGGCGAGGGCGAGTGGAGCGGGCTGTGGGCCTCGATCGCGCTCACCGTCGCGTCGTCACTGCTGCTCTACCGGTCGTTCAAGCACCGCGACTGGCTCTGACGCGGGACGCCGCACCCGCGCGCACAACCGTGGACGGGCCACCGCGCTCAGATCGCCAGCGCGAACACACCCGCCACGACCGTGAGCGGTGCCACCACGCACCCGAGCGCGAGGTAGCGCCCCCACGACAGGTGGATGCCCTCGGCGGTGAGCCGCGCGTGCCAGAGCAGCGTCGCGAGCGAGGCCCACGGTGTGACGAGGCAGCCCGCGTTCACGCCGACGAGCAGGGCCGCGTACCGCAGGGCCTCGTGCCCTGCCGCCGGCTCGAGCACGAGGTACGCGGGCAGGTTGTCGATCGCGTTCGCCGCGACCGCGCCCGCGCCGCCGAGGAGCAGCAGGGAGCCGCTGCCCGTGCCGCCGGCCAGGGCGTGCACGACGGGGTCGGAGACGCCGGTCGCGTGCAGGGTCTCGACGACGACGAAGAGCCCGGCGGCGAAGACGAGCGTCGACCACGGCACCCGGGAGGGCCTGAGTCCGGGCGGCGCCCGGAAGGCCGCGACGACGACGAGCAGGACGGCGGCGACGACGGCGGCCACCCAGACCTCGACCCCCGCGGTCAGGGCGACGACGAGGGCGACGAGCACCGCGGAGGCCGCCCAGAAGAACACCGGGTCGGCGGCCTTCCGCAGGCCGACCGACGTGTACCGGCCGGACAGCGAGCGGCGGAACACCACGAGCAGCACCGCGCAGGGCACCACGACCCCGGCGAGCGCCGCCCAGACCATCAGGCCGGCGAACGGCAACGGACCGTCCAGCCCGATCCGGTCTACGGCGAGCAGGTTGGTGAGGTTCGACACCGGCAGCAGCAGGGACGCGGTGTTCGCCAGCCAGACCGTGGTCAGGGCGAACGGCATCGGCGGCAGACCCACCCGGCGGGCGAGCGTGATGACGATCGGGGTGAGCAGCACCGCGGTGGTGTCGATCGACAGGAAGACGGTGCAGACCACGGCGAGCACGACGACGGCGCCCCACAGTCCGATGGTCCGACCGCCACCGATCCGGGCGGCGACGTCGGCCAGGCGGTCGAACACCCCGGCGTCCGCGGCGAGTTCGGAGACGACGGTCAGGCCCAGGACGAACCCGAGGACGGGCAGGACGCGGGCGGCGAGGGCGCCGAGTTCCGGCACCGGGAGCAGGCCGAGGGCGACGCACACCGCGCCGACGGCGAGCAGGACGGCTCCGATGACTGCTTGGCGCACGATGTGACTCCTCGGTGGTGAGCCGGAGTCCCTGTGCGCCCGGCGGCGCTCCAATGTAGCGCCCGGTAACGTGGCCAGGACGACGACAGGAGGAACCCGTGCGGAAGTTCATGTTCAGTGGTGCGGTGTGGGGCTCGCTCATCAGCGGCTACAGCGTGCTGCAGACGTCCAGGCGCGGTCCGCGCGACTGGCGGCTCGCCCTCACCTGGGTGGCCTGGCTCGCGACGACGATCGTGGCCGTGGGCACGGTCGTCGAGGACGACCGCGCGGTGAAGTCCAAGCAGCGCTAGTCGTGCCGGCGGTCGCGACGCGACCACCACGACGGACGGGAGGCCCGGTACCAGCTGGTACCGGGCCTCCCGTCCGTCGTGGTGGCGGCTCCGCGGCCGCGGCGCCTACCGGTGCTGGTCCTCGCTGTCCGGCGGGACCTCGTCGGGGCGGATGCCCGAGGTCCGGATCGGGCCGGTGAAGAGGGCGGAGCGCTCGTCGCCCTCGCCGAACAGCTGCGAGTCGTTCTCGCTCCGCGGCCCGCGCCGGGCCCTCGGTGTGGTGGTCGTCTCGGTGAGCTGCATGCGCTGCAGCGGGAGCGCCTCCGGGTGCTGCCGCTGCATCCACTCGACCATCTCCTCCCGGACGTAGCAGCGCAGGTCGAACAGACCGCCCGCGTCCGGCGCGGTCACGAGGATGCGGACCCGGACGAAGCCGCCCACGGCGTCCGTGACCTGGAGCACCTTGGTGCGGCCGTCCCAGATCGTGCTCGTGGCGAGGATCCGGTCGAGTTCCAGGCGCATCTCGGAGGGGCTGACCCGCCAGTCCAGGTCGAACTCGACCGCGCCGAGCAGTTCGCTGCTGGTCCGCGTCCAGTTCTCGAACGGGGTGCTGGTGAAGTACGTCGACGGCAGGACGAACCGGCGGTCGTCCCACAGGTGCACGACGACGTAGGTGAGGGTGATCTCCTCGATGCGGCCCCACTGCCCCTCGACCACGACGACGTCGTCCACCCGGATCGACCCGGAGAACGCGAGCTGCATGCCCGCGAACACGTTGCCGAGCATGGACTGGGCGGCGAGACCGGCGATCACCGAGAGGAGACCGGCGCTCGCGAGGACGCTGGCGCCGGCGGCCTCGACCCCGGGGAAGGTCAGCAGGATCGCGCCGACGGCGATGATGACGAGGACGGCGACGGTGAGCCGCCGGATGATGAGGACCTGCGTGCGGACCCGGCGTGCCACCCGGTTGTCCGGGACGTCGACGCGGTAGCGGTGCAACCCGAGGCTCTCGAGGAAGATCGCGAGCTCGCACGCCAGCCAGCAGCCGACGCCGATCATCGCGATGAGGAACACGTGCGAGACGTCGTCCCGCCAGGGGAAGCGGCGGAGGTCGTCCGGCACGCTCGTGGTGAACCCCGTCCAGAGCAGGGCGACGAGCAGGGTGGCGCGGGTCGGGTGTTTCGTCCGTCGCGAGAGCGCAGCCGCCCAGCGTTCCCGCCGGGCGAGTGCACGGAAGACCAGGTGCAGGACGAGTGCGGCTGCTGCCGTGACGAGCAGGGCGAACCCGATCGCGACGAGGAGTCGGAGGAGGATGTCCATCCCTCCATGGTGGCCCAGCAGACGTGCACCGGTAGCGTTCTCGCCATGACAGCGAAGAACGAAACGGGCGTTGACCGCGCTCCCGCGAACGACTTCTCGCACGAGCAAGAGGGCTACCAGCACGGGTTGAAGCCCCGCCAGCTGCAGATGATCGCCATCGGCGGCGCCATCGGCACGGGGCTCTTCCTCGGCGCCGGAGGCCGACTGCACACCGCGGGCCCGGCACTGGCGATCACCTACCTGATCGCCGGCGTCTTCGCCTTCTTCATCCTGCGGGCGCTCGGTGAACTCGTGCTGCACCGGCCGTCCTCCGGCTCGTTCATCTCGTACGCGCGCGAGTTCTACGGCGAGAAGTTCGCGTACGCCGCCGGCTGGATGTACTTCCTCAACTGGGCGATGACCTCGATCGTCGACACCACCGCGGTCGCGGTCTACCTGAAGTACTGGTCGGCGTTCACGGCGGCCCCGCAGTGGTTGCTCGCCCTCATCGCACTGCTCGTCGTCCTCGCCGCCAACATGGTCGCGGTGAAGGTCTTCGGCGAGCTCGAGTTCTGGTTCGCACTCATCAAGGTCGCCGCCCTCGTCGCGTTCCTGGTGGTCGCGATCATCTGGCTCGTCTTCGCGTTCCCCGTCGAGGCCGGCGGCGAAGCCGTCCGCACCGGCTTCTCGATCTGGGGCGACAACGGCGGGATCCTGCCGAACGGGGTCCTGCCCGCCGTCCTGGTGATCCAGGGCGTCGTGTTCGCCTACGCCGCCATCGAGCTCGTCGGCACCGCGTCCGGTGAGACCCAGGACACCGAGAAGGTCATCCCCCGCGCCATCAACTCCGTCGTCTTCCGCATCGCGGTGTTCTACGTCGGCTCGATCGTGCTGCTGTCCATCCTGCTGCCGTACACCGCGTACAAGGAGGGCGAGAGCCCGTTCGTGACGTTCTTCTCGTCGATCGGGAACCCGCAGGTCGGCGTCGTCGTCGGGTCGATCATGAACTTCGTCGTGCTCACCGCGGCGCTGTCCTCGCTGAACGCCGGGCTGTACTCGACCGGCCGCGCGCTGCACTCGATGGGCATGAACGGGTCGGCACCGAAGTGGACCACGAAGATGTCGAAGGGCGGGGTGCCGTACGCCGGCATCCTGCTGACCGCCGCGTTCACCGTCGCCGGAGTCGTGCTCAACTACTTCGTCCCCGGGCAGGCGTTCGAGATCGCCCTGAACATCGCGAGCCTCGGCATCATCACGGCGTGGGGCACGATCATCCTCTGCCAGATGAAGCTGCGGCAGTGGGCCAAGCAGGGGCTCGCGAAGGAACCGACGTTCCGACTGCCCGGCGCACCGGTGACGAGCTGGCTGACCCTGGCGTTCCTCGCCTCGGTGGTCGTGCTCATGGCGATCGACTACCCGGTCGGGACGTACACGATCGCGTCCCTCGTGATCGTCATCCCGCTGCTCGTCGTCGGCTGGTTCCTGCAGCGTGACCGCATCCTGCGCATCGCCTCGCTGCGACAGGGCGTCACCGGGCCGTACCCGGTGAACGGTCGCGACCCGGCAGCACAGGTCCGTCGTCGTGACGGCGGCGACGGCACCGACAGCGGCGCCTGACCGTCCGTCCCACACCAGGAAGCACACGGCCCCGCGAGGGTCGACACGAGTCCGGCACCCGCAGGTACGATCAGCGGGTGCCGGACTCTCCTGTTCTCCCGACGCTCGACCTGCAGCACACCTGGCGTGGTGCGCTCTGCCGGGTCCGCGTGTTCCGCGACCGCGTGACGGCCGAGACCAGCTTCGAACAGGACACCCTGCTGCCCGTGCCGATGGAAGCCGTCGTCGGCTGGCGCATCGAGGAGTGCGACTTCGACGCCGTGTGCGTGGAGTTCGTCACGCTGGCGGACATCTGGCGGGTGCTGCTCTCCCCCGCGGACGAGTCACTCGCGGACATGGCGCTCCGCTCGGCGCTCGGCGCGCCGATGCCGTCGGCGTCGTAGCGCGGCAGCGTCGTCGTGGGGCGGCACTGACGGGAGGCGCGGGGCCAGCCCGTCACGAGCCTCCAGGCCGTCACGGGCAGCCAGGCCGTCACGGGCAGCGAGGCCGTCACCCCGCGTCGCGGTGTCGTCAGACGAGCAGGAGCACCGCGGCGACGACCGATGCGGCGGCGATGGCCAGCCCGATGGTCATCAGCACGAAGTGCACGCGCCAGAACGTGGTCGGACGGCCGGCGGTGTCACGGGCTCGGGTGTCCTTCGCGACCCGCTGGAAGAAGCGCGGCCAGGCGATCACGTTGAAGACGGCACCGACGAACAGGACCACTGCGGCGAAGACGAGCACCCGACGATCCTACGCCCGGGCCTCGGCCGCCCCCCACGACCGGCCGAGACCCGCGACACTCGAGGTGTAGCACGTGCTACAGAGCGTACACGAGGGCTGGACGGCCCCGGCGGGGGTCTCGGCGCGTCCGCGTCAGGCGGTCGCGAGCACCGCTTCGGCTTCGGCCAGGGCCGCGCGGTCCGCGGCGTCCAGGGGCGTCCGACTCCGTCGGGCGCCGTCGTTCACCTCGACGATCAGACGACTCAACCGGGTGGCCGGGTCGTCGGAGTCCGGGTACTCGTTGTCGGTCCCCAGCCGAGCGTGGACCGGTGCGAGGCGACGGAGCGCCCGGACCAGCGCCGCACTGCGACGGGTCTGCCAGACGCGGTGCCCGACGACGAGCAGCAGCATGCCGGAGGCGACGAGCAGGACGGCGCCGGGCGTCAGGACGTCGTAGGGCAGGCTCAGGGCGGACGTGACGCCGAGACGCCCGGCGACGTGCGCCAGGTCCATCACGGCGACCACGACCATGCGGACGGCACCGAACACCCCGCCGGCGACGAGCACCCACAGCCCGACGCGGTCCAGGCCGGTCCGCGCCTCCCGGACGCGCAGGACGCAGATGAGGCCCGTCGCACCGAGCGCCAGACCCAGGTAGGTGGTCTGCGCGATCGAGTACACGGCAGCCGTCGGGTGAGCACCGACCGCGAGCATGAAGGTCGTCGTCGTCGGCACCGGGTCGAGCGTGCTGAAGGCCAGGACGATGAGGACGAGGACGAGCGAGCACGAGACGACGACGACGTTCCGCATCCAGGTCCGTGCCGCCCCGACGGCCTTCGCCACACCCCAGAGCAGGGTGCTCGTGCCCAGGACCATCAGGACGTCGCAGACGAGCGTCAGGACGTTGCGTCCGCCGAGCAACGGGTCCACCGCGCGGTACAGCGGTCCGACGCCCGCGACGATCGTCGCGGAGAACAAGAGGAACGTCATCGTCAGCGTGCGGTCCTGGCCACGCTGCAGGACGGCCAGCACGACCGACCCGACGACGAGCAGGACCGCCTGGACGACCGCGAGGATCACCCGAAGACCCCGCGGAACGCACTGGGACGCTCGCGGTGGCCGCGGATGAGCTGCGCGAGGCGGTCCGCGAAGAGCTCCGCCTGGCGTTCGTACTCGTTCTCGAACAGGCCGCGGGCGAGTGCCCGTTCGACCTTGTACTGCGGGAGGTCCGGGATCAGTGCCCGGATCGCTGCAGCCTGCGGTGCGGACTCCTGGTGCCCGTGCAGGACGTGCCCGAGCTCGTGCCCGATCACGAACGCCCGGAAGGTCGGGGACGGCGTCGGCGAGATCATCACGAGGTGCTGGTGCTCCAGCGTCGCCACGAAACCGCAGACGGGTTCATCCGCCAGGAACGCCTCTTCGCGGACCCTGATCGGCTTGCCGACGATCTGCTCGGCGGCGGTTACGGCGTCCTCGATGCCGGTCCAGCCCGCCGCGGCACCCACCTGCCAGAAGCGCTCGAGGACGCCGGGGTCGCTCACGCCGCACCGCCGCGACTCGACTCCTGCTCGATGACCTCGGCGATCCGCCGGAGTGCCTCCGGGGAGAGCTCGCCCGGGAAGGTCCGCGCCGCGAAGCCGCTGACACGCGCCGACCGGATCGACCGGACGAGCGCGAGCTGGGCGCCGATGCGCTCCGGCAGGTCGCTGTCCTCGAGCAGGAAGGCGTCGTCCACCTCGAAGAAGCCCGCGAGGACGCGGAGCAGCTGGGTGTCGCTGTTGCGCCGGCCGTCGCCCGACACCATGTACGTCCACTTCGCCCGCGAGAGTGATCCGCCGTGCGCGCCGACGTACTGCTCGATCTCGGCGAAGGGGACGGGTGCACCGCGCTGCGACTCCTCGAAGTCGAGCAGCAGGTTGAGTCGACGTGCGAGTTCGCCCGCGTCGAGCACGCCGCCCTTCGGCACCGATCCCGTCATCGTCGTCCCCCTCCGCTCCCCGTGCTGCGCCACTCTACTGCTCGACTACCCTCGGAAGGGTGTCGCGCCGGTACCCCTCGAGCATCGCCGGCCCGGTCGAGCACGAGTTCGTCGTCTCCCGCTCCCGGTTCGTCACGACGGCACACCCGGCTCCGGACCCGGCAGCGGCCGAGGCTGTGATCGCCGAGGTCCGGCGACGGTCATGGGACGCGAGGCACCACTGCATCGCGATGGTCACGGGCGTCCTCGGTGACCAGGCACGCTCCTCCGACGACGGCGAACCGTCCGGCACGGCCGGGGTGCCGATGCTCGAGGTCCTCCGCCGCCGGGACCTGACGGACGTCGTCGTGGTCGTCAGCCGCTGGTTCGGCGGGGTGAAGCTCGGCGCTGGCGGACTCGTCCGCGCCTACTCGACCTCGGTGTCCGAGGCACTCGACCGGGCGCGGGTGGTCCGACGGGCGGCGCGGACCCGGGTGCACGTCGAGGTCCCGCACGCCGATGCCGGGCGCGTCGACAACGCGCTGCGAGCCTGGGTGCAGCACCACGACGCCACCTCGGGCGACACCGTGTACGGCGAGCGGGCGGTGTTCGAGGTGTGGGTGCCCGCGGACGGGATCCCGGCGCTCGAGACCGAACTCGCGAGCGTGTCCGCCGGCGCGCTCGTGCCGGTCGTCGGCGAGGAACGGGTCGTCGACCTGCCGCCGGTCTGAGGTCGGGTGACGGTCATGCCACGGCCAGGTCGGGGTCGGGGTCGGAGTCGGGATCGAGGTCGGGCTCGAGGTCGGCCCGATCCGGCGGTCGGGCGTGTCGCTGCGCGGGCCGTCAGCGCAGGGAGGATCGTGCGCGAACGCAGAAGACCCCGACCGGATCGGTCGGGGTCTTCGTGTGGTGCACCCCCTCGGACTTGAACCGAGAACCCACTGATTAAGAGTCAGTTGCTCTGCCAATTGAGCTAGAGGTGCGTGTGTGCAGTTGTCCTGCCGCTTCGACGTGCGCCCCGCGACGGGAATCAACAATAGCATGACTTGTGCGTGCCCTTGACCACTCGGGCCGAACGAACAGGAGCCCCACTTGAGCGACCGTCTCGCCGCCGGCGACACCGCCCCCGACTTCACCCTCCCCGACCAGGACGGCACCGAGCACGCCCTCGCCGACCTGCGCGGACGCAAGGTCATCGTCTACTTCTACCCGGCCGCCTCCACCCCCGGTTGCACGACCGAAGCCTGTGACTTCCGGGACAACATGTCGTCCCTGCAAGCCGCCGGGTACGAGGTCCTCGGCGTCTCGAAGGACGAGCTGCCCGCCCTGCAGCGCTTCCACCACGAGCAGGCGCTGAGCTTCCCGCTGCTCAGCGACCCGGACCTCGCCGTCCACCGGGCCTACGGGGCCTGGGGCGAGAAGAACAACTACGGGAAGGTCGTCACCGGCACCATCCGGTCGACGATCGTCGTCGACGAGGACGGCTCGGTCCAGCTGCCGCTCTACAACGTGAAGGCGACCGGCCACGTCGCGAGCCTGCGGAAGAAGCTCGGGCTGGTCTGACCGCGTCCGACCCCGGTCCTCGGGCGGCGCCGGGGGTCTCCCCTCAGTCGCGCCGTGCGAGGACCGCGGTCACGGACTTCGACAGCACCAGGGTGATCGCGAGCAACGCCGGGATGAGCAGCGCCCACCCCACCGCCGGCACGCGGAACACGCCCTGGAACGCACCGATGGCGAGTGCTCCCTGCAGGACCTGCCAGACGATGATCCCGCTCCGGACCCAGGCCCGTCCGCTCCGCAGTCCGACGAGCATGGCACCGAGCCACACGGTCGCGAGGACCGCGAGCACGAGGAGCGCGACCGCCGACGCGATGCTCGTCGCGGGCGTCGTGAGGAGCTCGACGAGCAGGAAGACGGTCACGGCTGCCATCGCCAGGAACTCGAGCCCGACGACGACGATGAGGACGCGGAGCGCAGCGGGCTGCCCCCGGGGGACGACCTGGTCGTCCGGGATGGTGTCAGGCACAGCGATCCTCCAGCAGTGAAACCCTTGATTTGGCCATACCAGTATGGAACGATGTTCGAGGTCGTTTGGACGGCACGATGTGGTGTGCGTCTCCCGTGGTTCGACGCTCCTCCCCCGAGCGTTCTGCGGGCGTCGAACTCTCCCCGAGCGGGCTCCTCCCCACAGGAAGCCTCCCGTACGTCACATGAGCATGTGCAGAGTCCCGATCCCCCGAGTCACGGCCCCGGCCTGCCGTTCGAGCATCTAACGCAAGGAGCACCACCACATGGATTGGCGTGACCAGGCAGCCTGCCTCACCGCGGACCCCGAGCTCTTCTTCCCCGTCGGGAACACCGGCCCAGCCGTCGACCAGATCGAGAAGGCCAAGTCAGTCTGTGCTCGCTGCACCGTGACCGAGATGTGCCTGCAGTACGCACTCGAGAACAACCAGGACTCCGGCGTCTGGGGTGGCCTCAGCGAGGACGAGCGTCGCGCGCTCAAGCGCCGCGCCGCCCGCGCCCGCCGCGCCTCCTGACGCAGCAGGACCGACAGACCGTTCGACGCCCGCCGTGCCCCTCGGGGCCGGCGGGCGTCGTCGTGTGCGGTGCCGCGTCAGTCGGACACCGGCGTTCGTCGCGGTCAGGCGGCGGTGCCCGCGGTGAGCCAGCGGAACGGGATCGAGATGGTGACCTCGGTGCCGCTGCCGGTCAGCGTGTGCCAGTCGATCGTGCCGCCGAGCTCGCCCTGGATGAGTGTGCGGACGATCTGGGTGCCGAGTCCCGAGCCGACCTTGCCCTCGGGCAGGCCCACGCCGTTGTCGCGCACCTGGATCTCGAGGTGGTCGTCCGAGCGGTTCGCGACGATCTCGACCTCGCCGTCACGGCCGTCGAGCCCGTGCTCGACCGCGTTCGTGACGAGCTCGGTCAGCCCGAGCGCGAGCGGGGTGGCCGCCTCGGACGGGAGGACGCCGAACTCCCCCGTCTTCTTCGGGTGCACGGTCGTGTTGTGCGAGGCGGCGACCTCGGTGACGAGCTTGAGGACGGAGTCGAACACCTCGTCGAAGTCGACGGTCTGGCTGAGCCCGGTCGACAGGGTGTCGTGCACGACGGCGATCGCGGCGACGCGGCGCATCGCGTTCTGCAGCGACGTCCGCGCCTCGTCGGAGTGGGTGCGCCGAGCCTGGATGCGGAGCAACGACGCGACGGTCTGCAGGTTGTTCTTGACGCGGTGGTGGATCTCCCGGATCGTCGCGTCCTTCGTGATGAGTTCACGCTCCTGGTGGCGCATCTCCGTCACGTCTCGGCAGAGCACGACGGCCCCGATCCGCTCACCGTGGTCGCGGAGCGGGATCGAGCGGAGCGTCACGGTCACGCCCTTGGCCTCGATGTCGGCCCGCCACGGGGCCCGGCCGGTGACGACGAGCGGCAGGGACTCGTCGACGTCGAGCTGCGCGCCGAGGAGCTCGGTCGTGACCTCGGCCAGGGACTTGCGCTCGAGTTCGCCGTCGAAGCCCATCCGGTTGAACGCGCTCAGGCCGTTCGGGCTGGCGAACGTCACGACGCCGTCGGTGTCCAGGCGGAGCAGGCCGTCACTCGCTCGCGGCGCACCACGACGCGGACCGGCCGGGGCACCGAGGTCGGGGAAGTCACCGGTGGCGATCATGCCGAACAGGTCGTTCGCGCTCGCGGTGAAGTTGAGCTCCTGGCGGCTCGGCGTCCGGGACTCGTCCTGGTTCGAGTGCCGCGTGACGACCGCGATGGGGCGGTCGGTCGTCTGCGCGCTCTTCGCGGTCAGGCGCCGGAGCACGGGGATCGCGCGGACACGGGTCGGGGTGTCCTCGTACCAGTCGGGCTCCGCCGAATCGACGACGCGGCTGCCCGTGAAGCTCTGGGTGACCTGGTCCCGCCACTCTTCGCGGATCTCCTGACCGACGATGTCGCGGTAGAACAGCGTCGCCGCCGAGGACGGGCGCGCATGCGCGACCGCGACGAAGGTCGAGTCGTCCTTCGTCGGCACCCACAGCACCATGTCGGCGAAGGACAGGTCGGCGAGCAGCTGCCAATCACCGACGAGCAGGTGCAGCCACTCCACGTCGGCTTCGGAAGAACGGCCTTGCGCGAGGACGAGGTCACTGAGGGTCGACACCCGATCAGTCTAGGTGCGGCCCCGAGCACCCTCGGCTCGCCGCTGTGGAGAAGGACGCGCTCTCCACAGACCACGGCATTCGGCCGTATGTGATGTTCCACGAACCCTACGCTCGGCCTGATGAAAGGGGCCGGGGTGGCGGAGAACGCACGACGGATCGAGGACGAGCCGGACGGGCACGGCGCGGACGGGAGGCTGGGACGCCGGCACGACGACCGCGCCGAGCACGAGCGACACCGTGGACGGCTCGAGAACGGGCCACCGCGGACGATGCCACCGGGACTGCCCGACCCCGGGGAGACCGCACGATCGCTCGCGCTCTGCGTGGCGGAGATCCTGACCGGGGCGCGCGAGGTCGAGACGATCTCGCGGTGGATCACCGAGGAGGTCCAACGACATCTCCAGCACCGTGCTGCGGTCGCTGCTCGGGCTCGCTCGGCAGCACGCCGACGTCGGCACCGTCCGGTGATCCGCGTCGGCAGCGTCGTCGTCAGCGTGCCGCGGGACGGTGTGGCCGAGGCCGCCGTCGTCGTGCACACCCGCAGTCATGCCCGCGCGGTCGCCATCCGGCTCGAGGAACGCAGGGGGCGGTGGCGGGCCACCGCGATCGGCGTGCTCTGACGCCCGTCGATGGCGGCCGGCTGTCGACGGTGGACGACGGCGACGGACGGGAGGCCCGGTACCAGCTGGTACCGGGCCTCCCGTCACACCGACGCGGAGCGTCAGCCCTTCTTGGCTGCCGCCCGACGCTCGGCGCGGTTGCTCGCGTCCGCCTGGCCGGAGGCGGTCGCCGCCGAACCGAAGGCCGAGCCCTTCTCCGGTCCAGCGGCTTCCTCCTGCTCGGCCTGCGCGCGCTGCGCCCGAGCGGTCGCCGCCTGCTCGAGGCGCCCGGCCTCGTCGCGGACCTCGACCTCGCCGTCGATCGACGGTGCGGAGTACTCGAGTCCGGCGTTCTCGCCTTCCTCGCCGAGGCCCTTGGCCTCGATGACCGCGCTCTCGCCGTCCGATTGCACCTGGACCTCGAGGTTGAAGAGGAAGCCGACCGACTCTTCGCGGATCTGCCCCATCATCGTCTGGAAGAGGGCGTAGCCCTCGCGCTGGTACTCGACCAGCGGGTCGCGCTGCGCCATCGCGCGGAGGCCGATGCCGTCCTTGAGGTAGTCCATCTCGTAGAGGTGGTCGCGCCAACGGCGGTCGATCACCGAGAGGACGACACGACGCTCGAGTTCACGCATCGCCTCGTCCCCGAGGGCCTCTTCGCGGTTCTTGTACGCGAGCTGCGCATCGGAGAGGATCTCGCGGGCCAGGAACTCCCGCGTGGCCTTGCCCTTCGAGCCGGCCTCGGTGATGACCTCGTCGATGGTGATCGAGATCGGGAACAGCGTGCCGAGCTCGGTCCACATGGCGTCGAGGTCCCAGTCGTCCGGGGAGCCCTCTCCGGTGTGGGTGTCGATGACGTCGTCGATGACGCTCTTGAGGAACGACTGCGCGCGCTCGTGCAGGTCGTCACCCTCGAGGATGTGCCGACGGTCGCTGTAGATCGCTTCACGCTGCCGGTTCAGGACGTCGTCGTACTTCAGGACGTTCTTGCGGATCTCGGCGTTGCGGCCCTCGACCTGCGACTGGGCGGAACGGATCGCGCGACCGACCAGCTTGTTCTCGATGGCCAGGTCGTCCGGGACGTTGCCGCGGCCCATCAAGCTCTCGGCAGCACCAGAGTTGAACAGGCGCATGAGGTCGTCAGTGAGCGACAGGTAGAACCGGCTCTCGCCCGGGTCACCCTGACGACCGGAACGACCACGCAGCTGGTTGTCGATCCGGCGGGACTCGTGACGCTCGGTGCCGAGGACGTAGAGCCCGCCGGCATCGCGGACCTTCTCGCTCTCCTGCTCGACCGAGGCCTTCATCGCGGTGAAGACGGTGTCCCACTCGGCTTCGTACTCGTCCGGGGTCTCGGTCGGGGACAGGCCCTTGGCGTGCATCTCCTGCACGGCCAGGAACTCCGCGTTGCCGCCGAGCATGATGTCGGTACCACGGCCGGCCATGTTCGTGGCGACCGTCACGGCGCCGGCACGACCGGCCTGGGCGACGATCGCCGCTTCCCGGGCGTGGTTCTTCGCGTTGAGGACCTCGTGCTTGACGCCCTTCTTGGCGAGCAACTTCGACAGGTACTCGGACTTCTCGACGCTCGTGGTGCCGACGAGGACCGGCTGGCCCTTGTGGTGGCGCTCTTCGATGTCGTTCGCGACCTGCTCGAACTTGGCCTGCTCGTTCTTGTAGACGAGGTCGGTCTGGTCGATGCGCTGCATCGGCCGGTTCGTCGGGATCGGGACCACGCCGAGCTTGTAGGTCGACATGAACTCGGCCGCTTCGGTCTCCGCGGTACCGGTCATGCCCGAGAGCTTCTGGTACAGACGGAAGTAGTTCTGCAGCGTGATGGTGGCGAGGGTCTGGTTCTCGGCCTTGACCTCGACGCCCTCCTTCGCCTCGATCGCCTGGTGGATGCCCTCGTTGTAGCGACGTCCCATCAGGATGCGGCCGGTGTGCTCGTCGACGATGAGCACCTCGCCGTTCATCACGACGTAGTCCTTGTCGCGCTTGAACAGAGCCGCGGCCTTGATCGAGTTGTTGAGGAACGAGATCAGCGGGGTGTTCGCGGACTCGTAGAGGTTGTCGATGCCGAGGTAGTCCTCGACCTTCTCGATGCCGGGTTCGAGGACACCGACGGTGCGCTTCTTCTCGTCGACCTCGTAGTCCTCGCCCGGGTTGAGGCGGGTGGCGATGGACGCGAACTCGGTGAACCACCGGTTCGCCTCACCCGAGGACGGGCCGGAGATGATGAGCGGCGTGCGGGCCTCGTCGATGAGGATCGAGTCGACCTCGTCCACCACGGCGAAGAAGTGGCCGCGCTGGACCATGTCCGACGCCTGCCACGCCATGTTGTCGCGGAGGTAGTCGAAGCCGAACTCGTTGTTCGTGCCGTACGTGATGTCCGCGGCGTACTGCTCGCGACGCTCGATCGGGGACTGCCCGGCGATGATGCAGCCGGTCGTCATGCCGAGGGCGCGGAACACACGACCCATGAGCTCGGACTGGTACGACGCGAGGAAGTCGTTGACCGTGATCACGTGCACACCGCGCGACGGGATCGCGTTCAGGTAGGCGGCGGTCGTCGCGACGAGGGTCTTGCCCTCACCGGTCTTCATCTCGGCGATGTTGCCGAGGTGCAGGGCCGCGCCGCCCATGAGCTGCACGTCGAAGTGCCGCATGCCGAGGGTTCGCTTCGATGCCTCGCGGACGGCGGCGAACGCCTCCGGCAGGAGGTCGTCGAGCGTCTCGCCGTTGGCGTACCGCTCGCGGAGCTCCGTCGTCTCCTCGTGGAGTTCCTCGTCGGTGAGGCTCGCGAAGTCGTCCTCGAGGTCGTTGATCGCCGAGGCGTACGCCTTCAGCCGACGGAGGGTCCGCCCTTCACCGATGCGGAGAACCTTCTCCAGCACGTTTGCCACGTGAGCTCCTTACGAAGTCGTCGTGCGCGGTCGACGCGCCCGATCAGCCAGTCATGCTAGCAACCCGCCGGGGTCCGGCGCTGGGAGCAGCACGAGTGCGCACGACCCCGGACGGGACCGTGCGCACTCGGAGGTGGTGCGTCGCGGCGACTACGCGGTCGCGGGCGCGGACTCCTCGACGAGGACGTGCTCGCTCCCCCGGGCGTCGGCACCCGGGTTCTCGTCGATGCCGATGACGCCGTAGTCCCAGCCCTTCCGGCGGTACACGACGCTCGGCCGGTGGGTCTCGGAGTCGACGAACAGGTAGAAGTCGTGTCCGACGAGCTCCATGTGGTACAACGCGTCGTCGACCGTCATCGGTGCGGCTTCGAAGACCTTCTGCCGGATGACGACCGGCGAGTACGCGGCGTCCTCTTCTTCACGGCCGGCTCCCTGGTCGGCGTCGACCACGGGGACGGCACCGGTGGCGACCTCCTCGATGAGCTTGCCGTCGGCGGGCTCCACACCCATGCCCTCGAACGCGGCGCCCGAGGCCTCGGCCACGGAGGTCGGACGGTGACGGCCGCGGTGCACCTTCTTACGGTCGCGTGCTCGGCGCAGGCGCTCGGCGATGCGCGCGAACGCCAGGTCGAAGGCCGCGTACTTGTCCGACGCGGCCGATTCGGCCCGGACGAGCGGCCCGGGTCCGATGAGGGTCAGTTCGACGCGGTCCTCGCCCTGCGCTCCACTGCTCTTCTCGTGGTGCCGGCTCACCCGCACCTCGAACGCGAGGGCCCGGTCGGCGAGCACGTCGATCTTCTCGGACTTCTGCTCCACGTAGGCCCGGAATCGGTCGGTGACCCCGACGTTGCGGCCCGTGATCGTCACGTCCATGGCGGCTCCCATCCACACTCGGCGGTTCGCCTCCGTCCGGCGAACACCAACGCCTTGCCGCGAGGCTAGACCCTGCTGGCTCCGCCCGTGCCCGAGCTGGCCCGCGTGCCGGAGACCTCCACCTGATGCCCAGCCGATGTCCATGTCCGCCCGGCCTCGCCCGCCGCGCACGGTTCAGACATCCACGGTGGCGACGGCCACGCACCGGACGACCCGACCACCGGCAGCGCGGACGGCGCGGACCGCCTCGGCCATCGTGACCCCGGTGGTGACGACGTCGTCCACGAGCACGACGTCGCGGTCAGCCACACCGTCGGCGACGAGGGACCCGACGGTGGCCGCGACCCGCTCGACGGCGGTGCGCTCCTTCTGCCCGCGACCGTCCGTCCCGGCGCGCGCCGGGCCGAGGCCGGCGTCCGGAGCGGGGCCGGAGTCGGAACCGGGGCCGGGGCCGGCCTGCGGTACCGGGACCCGCCGCAGGGCCCGTGCACGTCGGACGCCTGCTCGACGGAGGACCGTCACGACCGGGTCGAACCCGCGCCGCCGGTGTCCCCGCGACGACGGCGGGACGCGGAGCACCAGTGCGCCGACCGGGGCCGCTGCGAGCGCCGCCCGGACGAGGTCCGCGGTGCGCCGGGTGAGCCCGCTGACGATGTCCACGCGCCCGCGCAGCTTCCACTCGAGCACCAGGGTCCGGACGAGGCCGTCGTACTCGTGGGCGGCGTCGAGCCGGACGCCGGCCACGAGCCGGGTGCGACCGGGCAGGGCGTCGAGGGCGCACCGGCAGGCGCGGCACAGCGCACGGTCCGGGGCGCCGCAGCCGACGCAGGCGACGGGCAGCACGAGCGCGAGGACGGCGGCAGCGGCGTCGGACCAGGGACGACCCCGGCCGCCCGCTGGAGTTGCAGCACGCGGAGTCGCGGCACGTGGAGTCGCGGCACGTGGAGTTGCAGCACGCGGAGTTGCAGCACGCGGAGTCGCGGCACGTGGAGTCGCGGCACGTGGAGTCGGGGCAGGTGTGGGGTCGGGGAGCGGGACCGCGGACGGGAGGACGACCGACTGGGTCTGGGGCGTTGGCATGACCCGATGGTCCCGGGTGGGGACCGTCGGGTCCTGTCTCTTATACACATCTCC
>NZ_QKSG01000016.1:0-31960 GCF_003234035.1 Curtobacterium sp. MCPF17_031
CACCCCGTCCCGCACGCCGCTGCCCGCCGTCCCCGACCGCCCGTCGGACGAGGCCCTCGCCGCACTCCCCCTGGCGTTCCACGACGCCGTGATCGGTCAGCTCCTCGACGGCTCGCAGGTCGACGCTCGGAACCAGTGGACCACCGCGACCCCGAAGGCACCGCTCGTCCCGCTCTACGCGGCGCCCGACGCCGACGCCGCTCCGGTCGCGACGCTGTCCTCGTCGGTGTCGACGATCAACACGCCGACCGCGACCGCCGTCTGGGGTCGATCGGCCGGCGAGGACGGCGGCATGGTCCTCGTCTCGACGCCGTCCCGGAACCGGACGCCGGGCGACGGCGGAGTCGCCGAGGCCCCGAGTTCGACGTTCGCCTGGGCCCGCGCCGCCGACTTCACGCTCGCGAGCACCGACCGCGAGGTCCGGGTCGACAACGCGACCGGCACGATCGCGATCGTGCACCGCGACGGCACCGTCGAAACGAGCGAGACCGCACGCCTCGGCACCCCGGACGATCCGACGCCAGCGGCCACGAAGACCTACATGGAGGCGAACTACGTCGACCCGCAGGTCCCGTACACGCAGGGGCACCCGATCGCGCTGACCGGGGCGCACTCGTCGAAGCTCGCCGGGTACGGCGGCAACGCGGCCCTCACCGCGCTGCACTTCTACCCGGACCCGACCGGGTCGTCGCACGGCTGCGTCCGCATCACCGCCGCGATGACGGACGCACTCGCGGAGCTGCCGATCGGGACGCCGATCGAGTTCAGCTGAGCAGTTCGCGGACCACCGCGTCGGGACGTTCGACGTGCGCGAAGTGCCCGCAGTCCTCCAGGAGGACCGTGCGGACGTCCGGCAGGACACGACGGAGACGCGCGAGGTCGTCCACCCGCGCGAACACGTCCTGCCGTCCCGCGAGCGCGACGACGGGGCATCGGACCTCCGACCACCGTCGGGTGTCGTAGCGGGCTGCCGCGCGGGCCGCGCCGAGGAACCCGGCCGGCCGGAACTCCTCGACGAACGCCTGCAGCACGCTGGGGTCCAGCCGACGGACGGCGGCGAACACCGGCCCCGCGAGCAACGGGAGCAGTCCGATCCGGGCGAGTCCGCGCAGGAGGTCGCCGGCGGCTCCCCGGGTCACGGCCAGCCCGGCACGCAGCAGCGTGAAGGCCGGCAGGGTCCGCAGTGCCCGGACCGGACGGCGCGCCGCGGCCGCGGTGGCGAAGGTCGTGCCGGAGACGAGACCGAGGGAGCGCACCCGTTCCGGCCTGGTCACCGCGAGGTGGAGACCCACGAAGGCCCCCATGGAGTGGCCGACGACGTCGACCTGGTCGAGGCCGAGGGCGTCGAGCACGTCGACGAGCACCTGCGACGACTCGTCGACGTCGAGCGGGACCGCCGGAGCGGGTGAGGAGCCCCAGCCGGGCAGGTCGACGAGGACGAGTCCGCGACCCTCGATGCCCGCCGCGGCCGCGAGGAGCGGCGTCCACGTGGTCCACGAACCGGCGACGCCGTGCAGGAACAGCAGCGAGCGGGGTCCGGGGCGGTGGTGGACGACCGTCGGGCGGACACCGGTCCGGACCGTCGTCATCTCGAGACCCCAGCGAGGAGGTACGTCGACGATGGGGTACGGGGCGTAGACGTCCGCGATCGAGACATCCGCGATCGAGGCGCCGGTCTGAGGGACCGCGCCGGTGTCGGTGACGGTCACCGTGCCTCCAGTCCGACGCCTGGTGACGTCACCCGGAGTTCGGAGCCGACGCCGGGGCAGAGGGGTCGAGCCTCAGCTGACGGAGACCGGCGCGGCGTGGGCGGCCAGTCGGTCGAGCGCTGCCCGGTACTCGGTCACGTCGCGAGCGACGCCCGGCTCGGTGATGATCGATGCCTTGATGCGACCGTCCACGTCGATGACGAAGGTCGCGCGGGTCGCGAAGCCCTTCTTCTCGAGGAACACGCCGTACTCCTTGGACACCGCCCCGTGCGGCCAGAAGTCCGCGAGCAGCTCGAAGTCGTAGCCGTTCACCTGCGCGAACGACCGCAGCGTCGCCTTGGAGTCGACCGAGATGCCGATCAGCTCGATGCGCTGGTCCTGGAACATCGCGATGTTGTCCTGCAGGGTGCAGAGCTCGTCCGTGCAGGTGGACGAGAACGCCAGAGGGAAGAAGACGAGTGCGACCGGGCGGTGGCCACGGTGGTCGCTGAGTCGGACGTGCTCACCGAACTGGTTCGGGAGCTCGAAGTCCGGCGCGAGTGAGCCGATCTCCAGAGCCATCGTTGAGGTGCTTCTCTCCCAGGGCGTTGGGTGTGCCCCACGGTTCCACACGTCCACCGGTCGCGGACGCACGGTCGGCCATGCTACGCCGACGCCCTCCGAACGCAAGTGCCGTCCGCCCTGCGTCGCGGTCAGCGGGACCGTCGGTGCGGGGGCCTAGAGTGGATGCGGCCCGTCCCCGGTCGTGACCCGACCACCGACGGCTCGACATTCCACCACCACGAGAACGAACGAGGTCAACGGTGACGGTGAACGACCAGGACCCGCGCAGCACCGCAGGAACGGACCAGGACCCGGAGGAGACCGCCGAATGGCGTGAGTCCCTCGACGGCCTCGTCCGGGCCCACGGACATCAGCGGGCTCGCGAGATCATGCAGAGCCTGTTGAAGCGCTCGAACGAGCTGCACCTCGGTGTGCCCATGGTCCCGACGACCGACTACGTCAACACGATCGCGCCGGAGGACGAGCCCGAGTTCCCCGGCGACGAAGAGGTCGAGCGTCGCTACCGCCGCTGGATCCGCTGGAACGCGGCCATCACGGTGCACCGTGCGCAGCGCCCCGGCATCTCGGTCGGTGGCCACATCTCGACGTACGCGTCGAGCGCCGCCATGTACGAGGTCGGCTACAACCACTTCTTCCGTGCGCAGGACCACCCGTCCGGCGGCGACCAGGTCTTCTTCCAGGGCCACGCCTCCCCCGGCATGTACGCCCGTGCCTACATGGAAGGGCGCCTCAGCGAGGACCAGCTCGACGGTTTCCGTCAGGAGAAGTCCCACGCCGGCGGCGGGCTGTCGTCCTACCCGCACCCTCGCCTCATGCCGCACTTCTGGCAGTTCCCGACCGTGTCGATGGGCATCGGCCCGATCAACGCGATCTACCAGGCACAGCAGGCCAAGTACCTGTCGAACCGCGGCATCAAGGACGCCATGGACCAGCAGGTCTGGGCGTTCCTCGGCGACGGCGAGATGGACGAGGTCGAGTCCCGCGGCCAGCTCCAGGTCGCGGCCAACGACGGTCTCGACAACCTGAACTTCGTCATCAACTGCAACCTCCAGCGCCTCGACGGCCCGGTGCGCGGCAACGGCAAGATCATCCAGGAACTCGAGGCGTTCTTCCGCGGTGCGGGCTGGAACGTCATCAAGGTCGTCTGGGGCCGCGAGTGGGACGACCTGCTCGCCCGGGACACCGACGGTGCACTGCTCAACCTCATGAACGCGACGCCGGACGGCGACTACCAGACGTACAAGGCCGAGAACGGTGCCTACGTCCGCGAGAACTTCTTCGGGCGCGACCCGAAGGCGCTCGAGCTGGTCAAGGACTACTCGGACGACCAGATCTGGAACCTCAAGCGCGGTGGCCACGACTACCGCAAGGTCTACGCGGCGTTCAAGGCCGCCAGTGAGCACAAGGGCCAGCCGACCGTCATCCTGGCGAAGACGGTCAAGGGCTACGGCCTCGGCCCGAGCTTCGAGGGCCGCAACGCGACCCACCAGATGAAGAAGCTCACGCTCGACAACCTCAAGCAGTTCCGCGACGAGATGCGCATCCCGATCACGGACGCGCAGCTCGAGGAGAACCCGTACACGCCGCCGTACTACCACCCGGGCAACGACGACGAGGCGATCCAGTACATGCACGAGCGTCGCCGTGAACTCGGTGGCTACGTGCCGGAACGTCGCACGAAGTACACGCAGGTCAACCTGCCCGACGAGTCGAAGTACCAGGTCGTGAAGAAGGGCTCCGGCAAGCAGGAGGTCGCCACGACGATGGCGTTCGCCCGTCTGCTGAAGGACCTGCTCCGCTCGCCCGACTTCGGCAACCGGGTCGTCCCGATCATCCCGGACGAAGCGCGCACGTTCGGCATGGACGCGTACTTCCCGACCGCGAAGATCTACAACCCGAACGGCCAGCACTACACGTCGGTCGACCGAGAGCTCCTCCTGGCGTACAAGGAGAGCCCGCAGGGACAGATCATCCACGTCGGCATCAACGAGGCCGGTGCCCTCGCAGCCTTCACCGCCGTCGGCACGTCGTACTCGACGCAGGGCGAGCCGCTCATCCCGGTCTACGTCTTCTACTCGATGTTCGGCTTCCAGCGCACGGGCGACGCCATCTGGGCCGCCGGCGACCAGATGACCCGTGGGTTCATGATCGGCGCCACCGCCGGTCGCACCACCCTGACGGGAGAGGGCCTGCAGCACGCGGACGGCCACTCGCCGCTCCTCGCCGCGTCGAACCCGGCGGTCGTGTCGTACGACCCCGCGTACGGGTACGAGATCGGGCACATCGTCCGGACCGGCCTCGAGCGCATGTACGGCACGAACGAGGACGGGACCCCCTCGCACGACGACCCCAACGTCATGTACTACCTGACGGTCTACAACGAGCCGCTCGTGCAGCCCGCCGAGCCGGAGGGCGTCGACGTCGACGGCATCGTCAAGGGCATGTACCTGCTCAAGTCGAGCGAGCACGACGGCCCGAAGGCCCAGCTGCTCGCGTCCGGCGTCGCGGTGCCGTGGATCCTCGAGGCGCAGCAGCTCCTCGCCGAGGACTGGGGCGTGTCGGCCGACGTGTGGAGCGTCACCAGCTGGGGGGAGCTCTACCGCGACGGTGTGGCCGCCGAGCAGCACGCGTTCCTCAACCCGAACGAGCAGGCGCGCACCCCGTACGTGACCGAGCGTCTGCTCGGCACCGAGGGCCCGGTCGTCGCGGTCAGCGACTTCATGCACGCCGTGCAGGAGCAGATCCGTCCGTTCGTCCCGACCGACTACGCCACGCTCGGCGCCGACGGCTTCGGCTTCTCGGACACCCGTGCGGCAGCCCGCCGCTTCTTCCACATCGACGGCCCGTCGGTCGTCGTTCGGACGCTGCAGCAGCTGGTCCGTCAGGGCAAGCTCGACGCCTCGGTCGTGCAGCAGGCGATCGACAAGTACCGTCTGCACGACGTGACCGCCGGGACGACGGGCAACGCGGGCGGCGAGAGCTGACCCGCTGGTGATGGCACCACGCACCGACACCGCCGGAGCCAGAGAGGACGACCGGGCACGGGCGCTCTCCTGGCTCCGGCAGGTGTCGGGCGAGCTCTCGACGGCCACGATCAAGCGGCTGGAGGACACGCTCCCCTGGTACAGCGAGATGCCGCCGGGACGCCGCTCGGCGGTCGGCATGGTGGCGCAGGCCGGCATCACGTCGTTCATCTCGTGGCTCGAGGGCAGTGCGTCGACGCCGTGGATCGCGGCAGCCGACGTGTTCGGTTCGGCACCGCGGGAGCTCCTCCGCTCGGTGAGCCTGCAGCAGACCCTGCAGCTCATCCGCGTCGTCGTGACCGTCGTCGAGGAACGCGCCGCCGACGACGAGATGCTCCAGGAGGCGATCCTCAAGTACTCGCGCGACATCGCCTTCGCCGCCGCTGACGTCTACGCCCGTGCCGCCGAAGCCCGTGGGCTCTGGGACGCCCGTCTCGAAGCCCTCGTGGTCGACTCGATCCTGTCGGGCGAGTACGACGACGAGCTGCCTTCGCGGATCGCCGCGCTCGGCTGGCACGGCCATGGTGAGGTCGCGGTGCTCGTCGGCACCGCACCGCGGCAGCTCGAGGTGGACCAGGTCCGCCGGACGGCCCGACACCAGGACGCGGACGTGCTGATCGGCGTCCAGGGCTCCCGGCTCGTCGTGGTCATCGGCCGGGCCACGCCGCGTGACGACGTGCCCGAGGGCGAAGAGCCGGTCTCGTTCATGTCGATCGCGCAAGAGCTGGAACCGCTGTTCGGCGAGGGTCACCTGGTGCTCGGCAACGAGGTACCCGGGGTGGTCGACGCCTCGACCAGCGCCAAGGCCGCACTCGCGGGCTTCGCCGTCGCACGCGCGTGGCGTGGCGCACCCCGTCCGGCCCTGGCCGACGACCTGCTCCCGGAGCGCGCACTGGCCGGCGACCCGCTCGCCCGGTCGGCGCTCGTGCAACGGATCTACATCCCGCTGAAGGACCAGTCGACCGAGCTCCTCCAGACGCTCTGGTGCTACCTGGACACCGGGCGCTCGCTCGAAGCCACCGCGCGTGAGCTCTTCGTGCACCCGAACACCGTGCGCTACCGGCTGCGCCGTGTCGCCGACGTCATCGGATGGGACGCCACCCACGCCCGCGACGCCCTCATCGTGCAGTCGGCGCTCATCCTCGGCGCGATGTCCGAGTCGGCGTCCACTCGCCGTCGTCCGACCCGCCGGTAGGGGTTCCTACAAGGCATCCGCGGAATCCGTGTGGGGAGTCCACACGGGTTCCGGGAACCCCGACCGGGAGGATTGTGCGGTGATCGTCGTCGTCGCGCCCGGACAGGGCTCCCAGACCCCCGGATTCCTCGCCCCCTGGCTCGAGGACTCCGCCGTCCGTGACCGAGTCGGGCAGTGGTCCGAGGCGATCGGCGTCGACCTGGCCGAACACGGCACGAACTCCGACGCCGACACGATCAAGGACACCGCGCTGGCGCAGCCGCTCATCGTGGCCGCCGGGCTCGTGGCCGCCGACGCACTCCTCGCCGACGGCCGTCGTGACCTGGTCGGCGGGGTCGCCGGCCACTCGGTGGGCGAGTTCACCGCCGCCGCCGTCGCCGGGGTGCTCACGCCGAGCGACGCCGTCTCGCTGGTCGCCGAGCGTGGCCGGGCGATGGCGGCCGCCGCCGCACTCGAGCCGACCTCGATGGCCGCCGTCCTCGGCGGCGACGCCGACGAGCTCACCGCCGCACTCGAGTCCCTCGGGCTCACCGCCGCGAACCACAACGGCGGTGGGCAGACCGTGGTCGCCGGGTCCGCGGACGCCATCGTCCGTCTGGCCGAGCAGCCACCCGCGAAGGCCCGGGTCATCCCGCTCGCGGTCGCGGGAGCGTTCCACACCCGCTTCATGGCCCCCGCGGTCGACCGGGTCGCCCCCGTCGCCGCCGCCGCCGCCGTGCAGGATCCGACCCTGCCGCTCTGGACCAACGCCGACGGCTCCCGGGTCGAGGACGGCCGTCACTTCGTCGACCTCATGGTCCGCCAGATCGCCAGCCCCGTGCACTGGGACGCCGTGATGACCTCGTTCCAGCAGGCCGGCGTCACCGGCATCATCGAGCTCGCTCCGGCCGGCGCGCTCGTCGGTCTGGCGAAGCGTGGACTCCGTGGCACGCCGACCGTCGCGATCAAGACGCCGGACGACCTGCCCGCCGCGGTCGAGCTGCTCCAGAGCGCCGCCGCCGACACCACCGAGGGCACCCGATGACCGACACGAGCAGCACCACCGACGCCGGAAGCAGCGACGCGGCCACGGGCCTCCCGTCCGGTGCCCGCCCGGTCCTCGCCCAGCGGCGCGGCCACGAGTTCACCCGCATCCTCGCCTTCGGCGCCGCGCGCGGCGAGAACGCGGTCCCGAACGAGGACCTGGTCGGCCCGATCGACTCCTCGGACGAGTGGATCCGCCAGCGCACCGGCATCGTGACCCGGATGCGTGCCGGACGCGACGTCGCAGCGGTGGACCTGGCCGAGACGGCCGCGCGCGAGGCGATGGCGAAGTCCGGCCTGACGCCCGACCAGATCGGTGTCGTGCTCGTCGCGACCGTGACGCACTCGGTCGCCACGCCGTCGCTGGCCTCGCTCCTCGCCGAGCGGATCGGAGCCACGCCGGCCGCCGCGTACGACATCAGCGCCGCGTGCGCCGGGTACGCGTACGGCATCGCCCAGGCCGACTCGTTCATCAAGTCCGGCATCGCCGACCACGTGCTCGTCATCGGCGCCGAGAAGCTCAGCGACGTCGTCGACCCGACCGACCGCTCGATCTCGTTCCTCCTCGGGGACGGGGCGGGGGCGGCGGTCGTCGGTCCGAGCGAGTTCGCCGGCATCGGCCCGAGCATCTGGGGTTCCGACGGCTCGAAGTGGGACGCGATCGGCATGACCGCGACCTACAACGAATGGGCGGCTGGCGCACCCCGGCCGACCATGCGTCAGGCCGGTCAGACGGTGTTCCGCTGGGCGGTCTGGGAGATGGTGAAGGTCGCTCGTCAGGCACTCGAGGCTGCCGGCGTCCGCGCCGACCAGCTCTCGGCGTTCGTACCGCACCAGGCGAACATCCGGATCATCGACGAGTTCGCGAAGCAGCTCGGCATCCCGGACTCGGTGGCCATCGCACGCGACATCACCACCACCGGCAACACCTCCGCCGCGAGCATCCCGCTCGCCACGCACCGCCTGCTCTCCGAGCACCCGGAACTGTCGGGCGGACTCGCCCTGCAGATCGGCTTCGGCGCCGGACTCGTGTTCGGCGCGCAGGTGGTCGTCCTCCCCTAGTCCCACGCGCCTCCGGGCGCGGGCAGTGCCCGTGCCCTAGGCTGTCCCACGGTCAAACGACACCCCCCTCAAGGAGAACACTCATGGCCCTGTCCAACGAAGAAGTCCTCGCCGGCCTGGCCGAGCTGATCAACGACGAGACCGGTATCGCTACCGACACCGTCGCCGCAGACAAGTCGTTCACCGACGACCTCGACATCGACTCCATCTCGATGATGACCATCGTCGTGAACGCCGAAGAGAAGTTCGACGTCAAGATCCCCGACGAAGAGGTCAAGAACCTCAAGACCGTCGGCGACGCCGTCGACTTCATCGTCAAGGCCCAGGCCTGAAACGAGCTTCCTGAGCGCCGCGGGCCGCTGACCCTCGAGTCGTGGCCCGCGGCGCTCGTCTTGTCCCTCGCAGAAAGAACCGTCGTTCATGACCAAGAGAACCGTCGTCGTCACCGGGATCGGTGCGATCAGTCCCCTCGCTGCGACCGCCAAGGAATCCTGGGCGGCGCTGCTCGCCGGTGAGTCCGGTGTCACCCGCATCGAGGACCCGCGCTACGCCGAGTTGGAGCTCCCCGTCGAGTTCGCCGGCCAGGCGCGCCGCTTCGTCACCGACCAGCTCACCCGCCCCGAGTCGAAGCGCCTGGACCCCTCGTCGCAGCTGTCGCTCATCGCCGCACGAGAGGCCTGGGCCGACGCCGGCATCGACGCCGAGACCGTCGTCCCGGAGCGTCTCATCGTCGACTGGGCCACCGGCATCGGCGGCGTCAACACGCTGCTCGACGCGTGGGACACCCTGCGTGAGCGCGGTCCCCGCCGGGTCCTGCCGATGACCGTCCCGATGCTCATGGCGAACGGTCCCGCCGCAGCCATCGAGATGGAGTTCGGCGCCCGTGGTGGCGCTCGCACCTACCTGTCCGCGTGCGCCTCGAGCACCGAGTCGCTCGCCGAGGCGTACCGGCACGTCGCGTTCGGCGACGCCGACATCGTCATCGCCGGTGGTGCCGAGGCCGCGCTGCACCCGCTGCCGCTGGCCGCCTTCGCCGCGATGCAGGCGTTGTCCCGTCGGAACGACTCCCCCGAGACCGCCTCGCGTCCCTACGACGTGACACGGGACGGCTTCGTGCTGGCCGACGGTGCCGCTGCGCTGGTCCTCGAGACCAAGGAGCACGCCGAGGCCCGCGGTGCGCACATCTACGCCGAGGTCGCCGGGTCCGGCATCACCTCGGACGCGTTCCACATCACCGCACCGGACCCCGAGGGTTCCGCGGCCGCCCGCGCCGTCATCATGGCGCTCGAGCACGCCGACGCCAGCCGCGAGGACGTCGCGCACGTCAACGCCCACGCGACCTCCACCCCGGTCGGCGACGTGGCCGAGTACCACGCCATGCGTCGCGTCTTCGGCGACCACCTCGACGCCGTCGTCGTGTCCGCCACGAAGGCGTCGACCGGGCACCTGCTCGGTGGGGCCGGCGCGATCGAGGCGGTCTTCACCGTCCTCGCGCTCGAGAACCGGGTCGCACCGCCGACGATCAACCTCACGAAGCAGGACCCGGAGATCGTGATGGACGTCGCGACCGCGCCGCGCGACCTGCCGCAGGGCGACCTGCTCGCGGTGAGCAACTCGTTCGGCTTCGGCGGGCACAACGCCGTGGTGGCGTTCCGTTCGGTCTGATCCGCCGTCGGCCTGGAGGCCCGTCCCGCGTCGCGGGGCGGGCCTCCCGTCCGCCCGGGGCCGGCCGGGCTCTGCGGGCGCATGCCGTGCGGCGAGGGTCCAGAACGCGCCGCTCATTGCCGCGGCGATGCCGCAATGCCGCCGCCTCGGAGCCCGAGGCTGCAGAATTCTGGCATCTCGACGCTCGGCGCCCGGTGCACCGCCCGCAACGCCGAACGCCGCGCGGAGGACGGCGTTCGGTGTGACGGGAGGAACGGATCGGTTCAGCCGACGCGGTGCAGCCAGACGACGGGGTTGCCCTCGGCAGCGTGGCGGAAGGGCTCGAGCTCGTCGTCCCACGCCTGCCCGAGCGCGAGCCGGAGCTCCCGGTGCAGCTCGAGGGCATTGCTGCCGGCGATCTCCATCGCGTAGCGGATGCGGTCCTCGGGGACCACCATGTTGCCGGTGACGTCGGTCTGCGCGTAGAAGACGCCGAGGTCCGGCGTGTGCATCCAGCGTCCACCGTCGGAGTCGGTCGTCGCGTCCTCGGTGACCTCGAAGCGCAGGTGCTCCCACCCGCGGAGCGCAGAGGCGATCGCCGCACCGGACCCGATCGGCCCCGACCAGGTGAACTCGGTGCGGCGCGAACCGTCGAGTGCGGGCTGGTCGAGCCACGAGAAGTTCACGGCGCGGTTCATCGCGCGACCTGCTGCCCATTCGACGTGCGGGCAGAGCGCGCGTGGTGAGGAGTGCACGTAGAGCACTCCTGACGTTGTCCCAGTCACGATTCCTCCGATCGTCAGGTGCGACTTCCCCATCGACCTGTACAGCGGAGGACCCGTTCGGGACCATCGGTATGCGATTGTGACGTCCCGGAGGACACGCTCATCATGACAGGTGCCGACTGGGAACGGCAACCATCCGCACCATGTCGATGGAGAACCGCACGGTGCAACCCACCGAGCAGGCCGGATCGAGCGTGCTAGGAGAGCTCCTGGCGCGGGTAGATGACCTTCTGCACGATGATGATCACCGACGCCGCTGCCGGCACCGCGACGAGGGCGCCGAGCACCCCGCCGATCGTGGCACCGGCGACCGCGGCGATGACCACGAGCGCCCCCGGCACCTGGACGGCCCGCGACATGATGCGCGGCGAGATGATGTACGCCTCGACCTGCATGTAGACGAGGTAGTAGATCGCTGCGGCCAGCGCCGTCGCGGGTGACGCGAAGAAGCACAGCAGCGAGATGAGGACGGCCGCACCGAGTGTCCCGACGAGCGGGATGAGCGAGCCGAGGAACGCGAAGGACGCCAGCAGCACCGGCAGCGGCGCCCCGATGACGAGCAGCCAGATGATGCTGAGCACACCGTTGATGCCGGCTTGGGTGATCTGCCCGACCACGTACCGGCCGACGGAGGAGGTCACCTGCTCGCTCACCTCGACGAAGTTGTCGCGGCGGGAGGCCGGGACGAAGCGGTAGACCATCGTCTTCAGGCTGCGCATCGAGGCGAGGAAGTAGAGCATCAGGATGATGACGATGAGCGCACCGGTCAGTCCGGACAGGATGCCGGTGCCGACCGCCAGGATCCCGCCGCCGAGGCTGAGCAGGTTGCCCGGGTTCTCGACGAACTTCTGCGCGGAGTCGAGTGCGTGGTCGATGTCGAACGAGCCCTCGAACTGCCGCGCCAGGTCCTGCACCCACCCCTGCTCCGAGATGTCCCCGACGATCTCCGGGAAGTTCTGCACCAGGTTCGTGGCCTGGTTCACCAGGATCGGCACGATCGCGAAGACGACGCCGACGAAGGCCCCGAGCACGACGACGACCACGATGAGGATCGCCGCCCAACGCGGGATGTACCGCTCGAGCAGGGTGACGAGCGGGTCGAGGCCGAGTGCGATGAACAGCGCCACGCCGATGTACACGAGCACTGTGCTGAGCTCGTGGACGAGCGAGCCGGCCAGCAGCGCGACGAGCACCCCGATCGCGCCCATGAACCCGATGCGGAAGGCGTTCACACGCACGCCCGTGCCCGCCCGGCTCACCTCGAACATCACGTTCGGGGTGGGCGCGTGACTCGTGTCTTCGGGAGGGCGCTTCTTGGTCGGCAGGTGCACGTAGGGCGGGCGGGACTTGAACCCGCGAATCGTTCGGTTATGAGCCGACTGCCTTGACCAGCTTGGCTACCGCCCCTCGGGGGCCGAGGCCACCGGCTCCCCACGATACAGCGCCTCGAACGTCGAGAGCGTGCGGTTGATGTCGTGTGCCTCGATCATGGTCAGGCTGCGCTGCCGCATGTCCTGGTACTCGGCGTCCGACGCGGTCAGCACCGAGGTGAGCTTCGCCGCGAGGTCGTGCTCGTCGCCCGGGGTGAACAGGTACCCGTTGCCGTCGATCAGGTGCGGCAGCGCCATGGCGTCCGCCGCCACGACGGGCAGCCCGGAGGCCATCGCCTCGAGCGACGAGATGCTCTGCAGTTCCGCGGTGGACGGCATCACGAAGACGGAGCCCTCGGTCAGCGTCCGGAGCTTCACCTCGTCGGACACGAACCCGAGGAACCGGACCCGGTCCTCGACCCCGAGCTCCTTCGCGAGGGCGGTCAGCTTCGGGATCATGTCGCCGTCGCCGACGATGGTGAAGCGGGCGTCGAGCGAGGCGGGCAGCAGCGGGAGTGCTCGGACCATGACGTCGAGGTTCTTCTCCGGCGCGACCCGGCCGACGAAGACGATGTCGTTGCCCGCGGGTCGTCCGGTCCCCGGCGTGTAGCGGGAGGCGTCGATCCCGCACGAGATCGCGAGGACCGGCTGCCCGGCGATGGCGTCACGCAGGTAGTCGGCGGCGAGCTCGGTCGGCGTGGTGATCGCTTCGGCCAGCCGGTAGGTCTTCGCCGCGTCCGCCCAGGCGATCTTCAGCGCGAGCGGCGTCGTGCGCTTGCCGAACGGCGTGTACTCGAGCAGGTTCTCCGGCATGAAGTGGTTCGTGCCGATGATCCGGATCCCCCGGTCGTGCGCCTCGCGGGCTACACCGCGGCCGACGACGATGTGGGACTGGATGTGCACGACGTCGGGCTGCAGCGCCGCGATGATCGGCGCGGTGTGCTTGCGGACCGTCCAGGGCCACGCGAAGCGGTACCACTCGTGGGCGGGCCACCGGTACGAGGCGAGGCGGTGCACCGTGAGCGTCACGCCCCGGTACTCCTCGTCGAACGACCCGGCGTGCCACCGGTTCCAGGACGGGGCGATGACGTGCACCTCGTGCCCACGTGCGGCGAGGCCGAGGGCGAGTTCCTCGGTGAAGGTCGCGGCACCGTTCACGTCGGGCGCGAAGGTGTCGGCGGCGATGAGCACCCGCAGCGGCCGTCGCCCTCCGGTGGCGGCCGTGGTGTCGGTCGTCTCGGTCGTGGCGTCTGCTGACACGGCGGGGGTCGTCCTCTCGTCGCGAACGCCGGCGCGCGTGGTCGTCGCACGCCGGTCTGGTCGGTTCGGAACGCTACCGCACCCCTCTGGCCGCCCGCCTCAGCCGCGCGGCGGACCCGCGTCATCCCCCGGTACGGCACCGAGCGGCGGACGCGGGCAAGGAGACGGACGGGAGGCGCGCCTCCCGTCCGTCGTCACGGTCGCGAGTCGGGGTGGTGCTTCGCCAGGAGGAACACCCCGGTGATCGCGATCGCACCGGCGACGAGGAAGCCGATCCCGGCACCGACGGGAGCGCCGGCGGCCTCGTCCAGGACGATGACACCGATCCCGACGGCGACGATCGGATCGACGACCGTCAGGCCTGCGATGACGAGGTCGGCCGAGCCGCTCGAGTAGGCGTTCTGCACGAAGTACGCGCCGACGGCCGAGGCGACGACGACCCCGACGATGGCGAAGGCGGTGACCCAGTCGAAGGTGCCGTTGACGATGCGGTTCAGCGTGACCTTCGCCAGGGTGGCGACGAAGCCGTAGAGGATGCCCGCGCCGATGATGTAGTACAGCGCGTTGCGACGCTTGGCGACCAGGCGGAACGAGATCACCACGAGCGTCAGGACGACCGCCAGGACCACCAGCACCGTGATGAGCTGCCCGCGGCCGATCGGGCTCTCGCGGCCGTAGAGCGCGGCGATGAGCACGAACAACCCGACGCCACCGATGCACGTCCACACGGCACGCCGAGCCCGGGTGCCGAGCGGGACGCCGGAGCTCCGCGACGAGAACCACGTCGTGACCACGAGGGCCACGGCACCGAGGGGCTGCACGACGATGAGCGGCGCGTAGGTGATGCTCACGAGCTGGAGCACGATCGCAGCACCGAGCATCAGCGTGCCGAGCACCCAGTTGCCGCTGCCGAGGAGCGCGAGGACGTGGCGGACCGACAGCCCCTTCGACTGCTGCCCGAGACGCGCCTCCACCCGCTGCACCCCGCGGCTCTGGAACTGCGCGCCGAGCGACAGGAACACGGCGCCGACGAGGGCGACGGGGATCATGAGCGCCTGGAACGGGGTCAGGTTCTGCACCACGTCGGGGATCGGCAGGTCCGGTGTCACGGGTCGAGGCTATCCGACGCGCGCAGATACCCTGGTTGCATGGCCGTCCTCCCGATCCGGATCACCGGTGAACCCGTCCTGCACACCCCCGCGACCGAGGTTCTCGTCTTCGACGACGACCTGCGCACTCTCGTGGCCGACATGTTCGAGACGATGGACCTGGCGCCGGGCGTCGGGCTCGCCGGACCGCAGGTCGGGGTCGGCCAGCGGTTGTTCGTCTACTCGTGGACCGACGACGACGACGTGCTCTGGCGGGGCGTCGCGATCAACCCGGTGCTGTGGACCACTCCCCCGGTGCCGGAGTCGATCGAGGAACTCGACGAGGACGACGAGTCCGAGGGGTGCCTGTCCGTGCCCGGAGAGCGGTTCCCGCTCCGCCGTTCCGGGTCCGCGCTGCTGCGGGCCGTCGACGAGCACGGCGAACCGTTCGAGATCGAGGCGCACGGGTGGCTCGCCCGCGTGTTCCAGCACGAGTACGACCACCTCGACGGCGTCCTGTACGCCGACCGGCTGGTCCACCCGTACGCCAAGCAGGTGCAGAAGGCGATCCGCAAGGCCAGCTGGGGTGGCCCCGGGCAGTCGTGGCTGCCGGGACGTGACCACCCCGAGGGCTGACCGCAGCAGCGTCAGCCGCGGTGCGCGTCCAGTGCGTCCCGGAGTCGTGCCATGTCCGGATGTCCCGGGCAGTACCGCTCGAGTCCGGCGGCCAGGTGTTCCTGCTCGACGGTCTCGACCGCCGAGCGCCACGGCCCGGTCCCACTGACCGCGCAGCCCGCGGCGAGTTCCTCGAGCGTGGCGTCCCCGCGAGCGGCGTCGAGTGCGGACTGCTGCTGTGCCGACGGGACCGTGCCCGTGATCGGGGCGGCCGTGCACGAGGTGCGCCGGTCCTGCCACACAGCGGACGAGGTCGTGTAGGTCTGGACCTCCGGACCGTCACCGACGGTGCAGGTGAACGCGAAGACGACCGGGGAGGTGCCGCTCGGAGCGGAGGACCCTGGCGGCGCCGTGGTGGCTGCTGCCGCCGACCCGCTGGCTGCCTCGGCGCGCGCCACGGTCTCGGTCGACGAGCACCCGGTGAGCGCGGTGGCAGCGACTCCGAGCGCGAGCACGGCGATGAGCGTCGCGGAGCGTCGAGGTCGGAGGAGCACCTGTGGACGTTAACAGGTTCCGCCGGCACCTCGCCTGTGGAAGCGCACCACGACGCCCGGGAACCGCAGACATGGAGCGCCGGACCTGCGGCAACACGAGCACCGAGCATCAGCGCTCCGGGCACCGGGCACCGGGCACTGGGGCACCAGGGGAACGAAAAGGCCCCCACCCCGGAGGGTGAGGGCCTGTCGCTCCCCGAGTTGGACTCGAACCAACAACCTGCCGGTTAACAGCCGGCTGCTCTGCCAATTGAGCTATCGAGGATCACTGTCCGCTTGAACAGCAGGTGAAACTGTAGCAGACCCCCGAGTGGCACCGGGACATCGGCTGTGCATCCCGGGCGTGGCGTCCGGGACCGGCGGATCAGTACCCCGCGGCCGGGTCCACGACCCCCACGAACCCCGTGCCGTCACCGCCGAGGAACGCCCGCACGTTCGTGCCGACCCGCTCGGCCAGGAGCGGTGCGACCATCTCCGGTGTGTCAGCCTGGTGCGGCGTGATGAGCGCGCCCGGCTCGCTCCAGAGCGGGTGTCCGTCCGGCAGCGGCTCCGGGTCGGTCACGTCGAGTCCGGCCGCGGTGATCGCCCCGGAGCGCAGCGCGTCCACGAGAGCGTCGGTGTCGACGAGTCCCCCGCGCGCGATGTTCACCAGACGAGCGTGGTCGGGCATGATCGCGAACTGGTGCGCGCCGAGCAGCTTCGACGTGTCCGAGGTCATCGCCGCCGCGACCACGACCACGTCGGCGTCCGGCAGGACCGAGTCGAGCTGGTCGGTGGTGACGGTCCGCGCTGCGCCGGGCACCGCCTCCGGCGACCGGCGGACGACGGTCACGCGGACGTCGAACGGTGCCACGAGCCGCAGGTACTCGAGCGCGATCCCGCCCGCGCCGATGAGCACCACGTGCCGCCCGTACAGCGACATGCCCTCGGGCTCCCGCGACCAGGTGGTGGTCCGGGCGCGCTTCTGCAGCACGCGGAGTGTCGCGAGGGTCAGGGCCAGCGCGTGCTCGGCGACCGGTTCCGCGTAAGCGCCCTTGGCCGAGGTGAAGAGCACGCGGTCGCCGTGCTCGGCGATCAGGTGCGCGAACGCGTCGACGCCCGCGAACGGCAGCTGCACCCAGGTCACCCCGGGCGTGGTCGTCAAGGCGGCCTGCAGCCCGTCCGGATCGCCGGCGTCGAGCCACACGATGCCGCGGGTGTCGTCGCCCAGGTCGGTCAGGGTGCCACCGGCGCGGCGCACGGCGTCCTCGTGCAGTGCGGTCGACGTCGGCAGGATCGTCACCGACCCGGGCGTCGGGGTGCCGACGGGCAACGGTCGCCCGGCGTCGGTCACCACCGCCCGGTGACCCCGTGCCTGCTGCTGCTCGCCCGCGCCTGCCGCACCGCTCATGTCTGTCACACCACTCATGCCTGTCGCACCGCTCATGCCTGTCGCACCGCTCATGCCTGTCGCACCGCTCATGCCTGCCGCACTCCTCCGCGTCCGGCCGTGGCCGGCTTGCGTTTCACCGGTCGCGACGCCGTCGCCGCGAGTGTCCTGACGTACGGGTCCAACGGGTTGTCGAGGACCTCGTCGAAGGGACCGAGCCCGACGAGTCGTCCCGCGCTCATGACCGCGACCCGGTCCGCCAGCGCCCGTGCTTCACGGAGGTCGCTCGAGACGACGATCGCCGAGAACTGGCGGCGCCGCTGGAGACCGGCCAGGGCCTCCAGGACGGACTGGCGGACGAGCACGTCGACGCCGCGGGCGGGTTCGTCCGCGACGAGCAGCTCCGGCTCGAGGACGAGCGCACGGGCCAGGGCGACGCGCTGGCGCTGCCCGCTGGACAGCTCCCACGTGTTGAGCCGGAGCACGCCGAGCGGCAGGTGGACGGCGTCGACCAGGCGGGCGACGATGAGGCCGGCCTCCTTCCGGTCGAACCGGCGGTCGCGGGCGTAGATCGGTTCCGCGATCGCCTCGCCGACGAGCAGGTCCGGCCGCAGCCGGTCCGCGCCGTCCTGCGGCAGGTAGCCGATCTGCCCGGTCAAGCGCGTGTAGCGCCGCGAGGACTGCCGGAGCCGACGTGTCGGCTGGCCGAGCACACTGAGCTCCCCGCCGACGATCCGACGACGGTGCGCGCCCTCGCCCTCGCCGTGCGTGCCGAGCTGCCCGGCGACGGCGGCGGCGAAGGTGGACTTCCCCGAGCCGGACTCGCCGAGCACCGCGAGGATCTCACCCCACCCGAGCGTCAGGCTCACGCCGTCCACCGCGCGGATCGGGTTCTTCACCGGCCCGCCCCGGTACTCGATGCTGACGTCGTCCGCGACGACGGCCGGACCGTTCTCCCCGGTCATGGAACCCCTTCTCCTGCCGCGTGCGCCCTGCCGCGGTCCACACCGGACGGGAGGCCCGGACCATTCGTCCGCGCGACGTGCGTCGCGGACGTGGCCGGGCCTCCTGGCTGGTCGGGGTGCACCCGACGGTGTGTCACCGTCGGTCAGGCCCCGGCCTGCTCCAGTCGCTCCAGCGTACGCCGTCGCTCGGCCTGCTCCGTCGGGTCCGGCACCGGCAGCGAGGCGAGCAGCCGCCGCGTGTACGGGTGCTGCGGGGCGCCGAGCACCTCGGCCGTGGTGCCGGTCTCGACCAGGTCACCGCGGTACAGCACGGCGATCCGGTCGGACAGTGCACCGACGACGGCGAGGTCGTGGCTGATGAACAGCGACGCGAAGCCGAAGTCCTGCTGGAGCTCGAGGAACAGCTCCAGCACGCGCGCCTGGACCGACACGTCGAGCGCACTCGTCGGCTCGTCGGCGATGAGCAGCTTCGGCCGGAGCGCCAGCGACCGCGCGAGCGAGGCACGCTGCCGCTGTCCGCCGGAGAGCTCGTGCGGGTACCGGTCGCCGTACGCGGCGGGCAGCTGCACGGCCTCCATCAGCTCGTCCACCTGTTTGCGCGCGGCACGCGGCGACGAGGCGACCCCGTGCACGACGAGCGGCTCGGCGACGCACTCGGCGATCGTCAGCAGCGGGTTGAAGGAGGTCGCCGGGTCCTGGAAGACGAACCCGATGTCCTTCCGCAGCCGCTTGAAGTCACGCTCCTTGTACCCGAGCATCTCGGTGCCCAGGACGTTGAGCGAGCCGCCGGTGATCTTCGTCAGGCCGGCGATGGCGCGACCGATGGTGGTCTTGCCCGAGCCGGACTCCCCCACCAGGCCGAGGACCTCACCAGGCCGGATCGCCAGGTCGACGCCCTTGACCGCGCGGAAGGCGGGTGAGCCGAGCCGCCCCGGGTACTCGATCTCGAGCCCCTTCGCGGACACGACCGGCTCGATGTCCTCGGTGATGAGGGCACGACGGGCCACGCCGGTCGATGCCTCGAGCCGGGGGACGGCAGCCAGCAGGCGCTTCGTGTAATCGGCCTGCGGGGCGGCGAAGAGCTGCTCCACGGGGGCCTCCTCGACGACCTCGCCCTGGTACATCACGGCGACGCGGTCGGCCAGGTCGGCGACCACGCCCATGTTGTGCGTGATGATGACGATCGCCGCGCCGAACTCGTCGCGGCAGCGGCGGAGCAGGTCGAGGATCTCGGCCTGCACCGTCACGTCGAGGGCGGTGGTCGGCTCGTCGGCGATGATCACGCTGGGCTCGAGGGCGAGCGCGCTGGCGATGACGACGCGCTGCTTCTGTCCGCCGGAGAACTGGTGCGGGTAGTGGTCGACGCGCGTCTCCGGGTCGGGGATGCCGACACGGCGCAGGTAGTCGATCGCCTTCGCGCGGGCCTCCTTCTTGGAGACACCGCCGTGTGCGCGCAGCCCCTCGGCGATCTGCCACCCGACCGTGAACACCGGGTTGAGCGCCGTGGACGGTTCCTGGAAGACCATCGCGCCGGCGGTGCCGCGCAACTCACGCAGCTTCTGGGAACCCACCGCGACGACGTCGGTGCCGTCGAGCAGGACCGCACCACCGAGCGTCGCGGTCTCGGGCATCAACCGGAGCATGCTCCGCGCCGTGACCGACTTGCCCGAGCCGGACTCGCCGACCAGCGCGAGGACCTCGCCGGGGCGGACGTCGATGCTGACGCCCTTGACCGCGTCCACGGCGCCGCCGTCGGTCGCGAAGGTGACGGTGAGGTCGTCGACGACGACGACCGGGTCGGCCGCGGTGCGGCCGGTGTCGGGCTGGAGGCCCGTGGATGCGTTGCTCATGCTGCTGCCCCTTCCGCGTTGGTCGCCTTGTCGCGCGTGGAGACCAGCTGCTTCAACCGCCGGCGTGCGCGCAGGCGGGGATCGGAGATGTCGTTGAGGCTCTCACCGATGAACGTCACACCGAGGACGAGCAGCACGATGGCGACACCGGGGAACACGCCGGTCCACCAGACGCCGCTCGCGACGTCGGACAGTGCACGGCTGAGGTCGTAGCCCCACTCGGCACCCTGGGTCGGGCCGATGCCGAACCCGAGGAAGCCGAGGCCGGCCAGGGTCAGCACCGCGTCACTTGCGTTCAGGGTGAGGATCAGCGGCAGCGACCGGGTCGAGTTCCGGAGCACGTGCCGCGTCATGATGCGCCACGGGTTCGTGCCGATGACCCGGGCGGACTCGACGAAGGCGTCGTTCTTCAGGCGCACGGCCTCGGCACGGACCACCCGGAAGTACTGCGGGATGTAGACGACGGTGATCGAGATCGCCGCCGCCGTGATGCCACCCCAGTAGTTCGAGTTTCCGCCGGAGACCACGATCGAGACGACGATGGCGAGCAGCAGCGACGGGAACGCGTAGATCGCGTCGGCGACGACCACGAGCACGCGGTCGAGCCAGCCGCCGATGTACCCGGAGACCATGCCGAGGACGACGCCGATCGCGATGGAGACCACCACCGCGACGATGACGACGAGCACCGCGGTGCGCGCGCCGTAGATGACGCGACTGAACACGTCGAGGCCGCCGACGGTGGTGCCCCAGATGTGCTCGGCGCTCGGGGCGCCGGTGCGGGGGAAGTTCACGCCGTCGGCACCCTGCTGGTCACCGAAGCCGTACGGCGCGATGAGCGGGGCGAAGACCGCGACGAGCAGGTAGAGGGCGCAGATGACCACGCCGACGATGAGCATGGCGCGTTGCCACCCGGTGCTCCGACGGAGCTGGACGACGACGGGGAGCCGCTTCCACAGCGGCTCGTGGCGGTCGACGAGGGTGATGTCGGACATCGTCAGAACCTCACTCTCGGGTCGATGAGCGCCGCGACGACGTCGACGACGAAGTTCGTGACGGCGACGATCACCGCCAGCATCGCGACGATGCCCTGCACGGCGACGAAGTCACGGGCGGACAGGTACTGGTTGAGCTCGAACCCGAGCCCCCGCCAGCCGAAGGTGGTCTCGGTGAGCACCGAGCCGCCGAGCAGCATGGCGATCTGCAGCCCCATCACGGTGATGATCGGCACGAGCGCCGGACGGAACGCGTGCGTCCGGACGAGCCGTGACTCGCGCACACCCCGGGAGCGGGCGGCGTCGACGTACTCGGACCCGAGGGAGCCGATCATGTTCGCCCGCACCAGTCGGAGGAAGATGCCGGCGGTCAGCAGGCCGAGCGTCAGCGCCGGCAGGACCGCGTGCTGCAGGACGTCGCTGATGATCTGGCCGTTGCCGGTGCGGATCGCGTCGATGAGGAACACCCCGGTGGGGTTCTCGATCCGGTCCAGGATGAGTTGCACCCGGGTCGAGGCCCGGTCGCCGAGCGGCAACCACCCGAGCCAGACCGAGAAGACGAGCTTGAGCAGCAGGCCGCCGAAGAACACCGGCGTGGCGTACGTCAGGATCGCGAGGGCACGGAGCAGCACGTCGGGCCACTTGTCGCGCAGGTAGGCGGCGAGCATGCCGAGCGGGATGCCGAGCACCAGGGCGACGATGAGGGCGTAGAACACCAGCTCCGCCGTGGCGCCGCCGTACTGCAGGATGATCTCGGTCACCGGGCGGTTGTCGGTGACGGACGAGCCGAAGTCACCGCGGACGATCTGGCCGAGGTACTCGATGTACTGGACGATCACCGGGCGGTCGTAACCGGCGGCGTGCAGGCGTTCCTGCAGCTGCGTGGGCGTGAGCCGCCCGCCGACCGAGGCGGTGATCGGGTTCCCGACGACACGCATCAGGAAGAAGACCAGTGTCACCAGGATGAACACGGTCGGGAAGATCAGGAGGAAGCGGATGAGGATGTACCGGCCGAGTCCGCCGCCCTGTCCCTTGGCACGTCGCTGTGCCTGGGGTTTCGTGGGCTCGGTCTCGATCGCCTCGGGGTTCGTGAGGGTCACGGGGTCTGTGCCTTTCGCATGACGCCGAGAGGGGGCGCCCCTCGTGGGAGCGCCCCCTTCCGTCCGTCTGGTTACTTGGTGATGGTCCCGTAGCGGAACTTGAAGGACGCGTCGAGGGTGACACCCTTGACGTCCTTGCCGGCCACGGCGACCGACTTGCCCTGCAGGAGCGGGAGGGTCGAGATCTGCTCGGCCTCACGCTGCTGGGCCTTCTCGATGATCGCGGCACGCTTGTCGGCGTCCGACTCTTCCTGCTCGTCGGCGATCAGACCCTGGATGGTCGGGTCGTCGTAGTGGTTCTGCACGAAGTTGTCCTTCGTGAAGAACGGCGAGAGGTAGTTGTCGGCGTCCGAGAAGTCCGGGAACCAACCGAGCTGGTACAGCGGGTAGGCGTCCTTCGTGCGCTCCACGGCGTAGGTCGTGTAGACCGTCGACTGGATGTTCACGGTGAACAGGCCGGAGTCCTCGAGCTGGGTCTTCAGCGTGGCGTACTCGTCGTCCGAGGCCGAGCCGTAGTGGTCCGGCGAGTACTGGATGTCGAGCTCGATCTTGCCCGAGACACCGGCGTCGGCCAGCGTCTTCTTGGCCTTGTCGACGTCCGGCGCACCGTTGCCGTCACCGTAGAGCGACTTGAACGGCGTCGCGGCACCGGTCAGACCGTCCGGCACCATCGAGTAGACGGGCGTGTAGGTGTCGTTGTAGACCTCCTTGGCGAGCTCGTCACGGTCGACGACGTCCGCGACGGCCTGGCGCACGGCCAGGGCCTTCGCGTCGTCGGCGTCGCTCTGGCCGGTGCCGAAGGGCTGCGTCTTGAAGTTGAAGACCACGTAGCGGATCTCGCCGCCGGGGCCGTCGATGACCTGCAGCTTCGAGTCCTTGCGGAGCGACGAGATGTCGGTCGGGGTCAGGGAGCGGTACGCCACGTCGACGTCGCCCTTCTGGACCGCGAGCTTCAGGTCGGTCTCCTTGGTGAAGTACTGGGCGGTGACGTCCTTGGTCTTCGCCTTGTCGAGGACACCGTCGTACTTGTCGTTCGCCTCGTACGCGATCAGGTCGTTCTCCTTGTAGGAGGTGATCTTGTACTGGCCGGCGAAGGCGTTGCCCTTGACGATGTCGTCCGCGCTGGTGAGCTTCGTCGCCGAGAACACGTCCTCGTCGACGATCGGACCGGCGGGGCTGGAGAGCACCTGCGGCCAGGTCTGGTCGGCGTGGTCGAGGTGGAAGACGACCGTCGTGGCGTCCGGCGTGTCGATGCTCTTGAGGTTCGCGAGCAGCGACCACGGGCCGTTGTCGTTCTTGATCTTCAGGTCACGCTCGAACGAGAACTTGACGTCGCTCGAGGTGAGCTTGTTGCCGTTCGCGAACTCGAGACCCTTCTTCAGGGTGACCTCGTACGTGGTCGGGTCGGTGAACTCCGCCTTCGTGGCGATGTCCGGCTCGACGTCCGGGCTGCCCGTCGGGGTGTTCATGAGGAACGGGAACACCTGGTTCTGCACGGCGAACGAGCCGTTGTCGTACGAGCCGGCCGGGTCGAGCGACGTGATCTTGTCGGTCGTGCCGATGATCAGGCCGTCGAGGTCGCCGGAGCCACCGCTGGTGCCGCCTGCGCAGCCGGTGAGGACGAGCGCGGTCGCCGCGGCGCCGGCGCCGAGTGCGAGGGTGCGCTTGCCCCATGTGGAAACGGATGCCATGTCCGATTGCCTCTCTGATGTGGTTGCAGGAGTCCTGGGACCGAGTGGAACGGGCTGTGTCCGGTCGCAGGGACGTTCAATGGTCACACCATGCCAGACATCAGGAGGCACCGGAGACCGATTGTTTACACCGCTGTAACGCAGGATCGCGCCTGCGAGCGCATGATCGGAGGCGGTGTGTCCGGCGCGGCGCGCAGCTTCCTTGCGCCCCGACGTCGACTGTTGCGTGGGGCAACTCCTCGGTTCCGCGGGGATCGCGGGCGTCCCGAGCGCACCCGACGCTCCTCGGCAGGGTGCGGTGCCGTGGCGCGCTCAGGCGCCGGGAGTGTCCGCGCGGAGCCGCATCCGCTGGGCGTCGAGGTCCATCAGCTGGCGCTGCACATCTGCCCGACGCTCCTGGTCGGACGGGTCGGTGCGCTGCAGTTGTCCGAGCAGCGATGCCTTCCGCGCGAGCAGGTCGCGTTCCACCAGGGCGACCACGATGCCTCGGCAGTAGATCGCCAGGTCCTCGTCCGAGCGGGCCGGGATCGGTGCGAGTGCGAGCTCCTGCACGAGTGATCGGAACGGGGCCGGTACGTCGCCGAGCAGCTTGTCGAGCCACGCCCGGTCCCCCACCGCGTCGATGTTCGCGATGACGGCGTCACGGACGACCGAGAGCATGCGCGCCGAGAACGTCGCCGACGCCGCCAGCGCGAGCAGTGGGACGCCGACGGACTGCGGCTGCTGCACCATCGCCATCACCGCGTCGCGCTCCATCCGCGCGATCGGGTCGTCCGGCAGCGACCGGATGCTCGCCTGCGGTTCCTCGGGCACGACCGGACCATCGCCGTTGTGTCCGGACCCGGTCTGCCCGGCGCCGGACGCGCCTCCCGCACGAGAGCCCTGCGCGCCGTCTGCCGGACGACGACGGACCGCGGCGACCGCACGGCGGACGTCCTCGATGTCCATCCCGAGCCACCCTGCGGTGTTCCGGATGTAGCCGTCGGCCAGTGCCCGGTCGCGGATGTCCGCGATGACGGGTGCGCACTCGCGGAGCCCGCCGACCCGGCCCTCGACCGTGTCCAGGTCGTGGCCGTCGAGCCGGCGGCGGATCATGAACTCGAACATCGGGCGGCGGTTCTCCACCAGGCGGCGGATCGCGTCGTCCCCGCGGGCCAGTCGGAGGTCGCACGGGTCGAGCCCGCCCGGGGCGACCGCGACGTACGTCTGCGAGGCGAAACGCTGCTCCTCGGCGAACGCGCGGGAGGCCGCGCGCTGCCCCGCCTCGTCCGGGTCGAACGTGAACACGATCTGCCCGAGCTGCGAGACGTGCTGTCCGGCGGAGTCGCCGAGCATCGGGCGGAGGACCTTGATGTGGTCGACGCCGAACGACGTGCCACAGGTGGCGACCGCGGTGGTGATGCCGGCGAGGTGGCACGCCATGACGTCGGTGTAGCCCTCGACGATGACGACCTGCTTGCCCTTCGCGATCTCCTTGCGGGCCAGGTCGAGCCCGTAGAGCACCTGGCTCTTGTGGTAGATCGGGGTCTCCGGCGTGTTGAGGTACTTCGGGCCCTTGTCGTCCTCGAGCAGGCGACGGGCGCCGAAGCCGATCGTCGCCCCGGTGACGTCGCGGATCGGCCACATCAGGCGTCCGCGGAACCGGTCGTACGGGGAGCGGTCGCCCTGGCTGACGAGCCCCGCGGCGACGATCTCGTCGATGCTGAACCGCAGGCCGCGGAGGTGGTCCTTGAGCGCGTCGAACGACTTGGGGGCGAAGCCGACGCCGAAGTGCTGCGCCGCGGCCGGGTCGAAGCCGCGCTCCCCGAGGAACCGGCGTGCCGGCTCGGCGGCAGCCGTGGTCAGCTGCGCGGTGAAGAACGCCAGCGCGGCCTCGTTCGCCGCGATCAGCCGGGCACGGGCGTTGTAGTCGGTGCGGGGGCCGTCGCCCTCTTCGTAGTGGAGCGTGAAGCCGATCTTCGCGGCCATCCGCTCGACGGCCTCCTGGAAGGTCGTGTGGTCCTGGGACATCAGGAAGCTGAAGACGTCGCCGTCCTCGCCACAGCCGAAGCAGTGGTACCGGCCGACCTGGGGGCGGACGTGGAACGACGGGGTGCGCTCGTCGTGGAAGGGGCACAGGCCCTTGAGCGAGCCGACGCCGGCGGACTTCAGCGTGACGTAGTCGCCCACGACGTCGGCGATGTCGACGCGCGCGCGGACCTCGTCGATGTCGTTCCGCGCGATCAGCCCTGCCACCCGACGATTCTAGTTCGGCGCGCCGACGACGACCGACCGGCGTGGACGGCGGTGGTCGGCGACGGCTCAGACCGCGATGTGGACGGGCTCGCGCTCCCCCACGACCAGGCGCTTGTGCCACGCCAGGGCACCCTGGTCCGTGAGGCTGGCGACCTGGTCGACGACGGCCCGGAGTCGCCCGGCGTCGTCCCCGGCGGCGCGCCAGTCGGCGGCGAACCCGGGCTCGAGCGCCGAGTCCTCGCGCGCGGCTATCGCGTCGAGCAGCTCGGTCAGGATCCGCCGCTGGTCCTCGTAGACGGGCTGTCGGTCCCCCTGCGTCATCACGAATGCCGCGACGATGCCCTTGAGGACGGCGATCTCGCCGATGATCTCCGGCGGGGTGACCACGCTCGCCGCGAACCGGACGAGCGACCCGGAGGCGTACGCCTGCCGCGTGGCGGTCGTCGCGGTGCGGGCGAACCGCCCGATGAGCTGACTGGTCAGGTTCTTGAGACGGGCCTGGTCCTGCCGGGAGCCGTCGTAGGCGGTCATCCAGAGCGACATCCCACGCAGCCGGTCGAACGCCTCGAGCAGTTCGTCGCGGCTGAGGTCGTCGCCCACCCACGCGTGCATGGCGGTGACGATGTCGTTCTCGCCGACCCGGTCCCCGAGCGCTGCGACGTCGATGAAGCCCGCGACCACGGCGTCCTCGAAGTCGTGCACCGAGTACGCGATGTCGTCGGACAGGTCCATCACCTGGGCCTCGATGCAGCGCTGCCGACGGGGTGCGCCGGCACGGAGCCAGGCGAACGCCTCGTGGTCGTCGTCGTAGAAGCCGAACTTCGTGCGCCCGGACGATGCTTCGCCGACGCCCTGGGACGCCGGCCACGGGTACTTGCAGCTGGCGTCCAGGGAAGCGCGCGTCAGGTTCAGTCCGTAGGCGCGTCCGTCGTCGCCGTAGACCTTCGGCTCGAGCCGGGTGAGCAGTCGGAGGGTCTGCGCGTTGCCCTCGAACCCGCCGATGCCGACGGCCCAGGCGTTGACCGCGGTCTCGCCGTTGTGGCCGAACGGTGGGTGGCCGATGTCGTGCGCCAGGCATGCCGTGTCGACGACGTCCGGATCGAGCCCCAGGCTGTCGGCGAGCTCACGCCCGACCTGGGCGACCTCGAGCGAGTGCGTCAGGCGGTTCCGGGCGAAGTCCAGGCCCGTCGTCGGGCTGAGCACCTGGGTCTTCGCGGCCAGACGTCGCAGCGCACTGGAGTGCAGCAGGCGGGCACGGTCGCGGGCGAAGTCGCTCCGCCGGTTGCCGTGTTCCTCGGGGAACCAGCGGTCGGCGTCGGCCGGACCGTACGACGAGGTGGCGCTCATCCGCCGCTGTGGTGCATCTCGGCGGCGGCCAGGACCTTGCGGAACTCCGAGTCGACGTCGCGGCTCTCGAGCCAGCGGTCCGGCAGCGCGGTCCGCTTCGCGTGACCGGCACGACCACGCGGGCCCTCGACGTCGGCGCCGGGGTAGGGCGCGGCCCAGTCGAGCTGGCCGAGCAGGTCGTCGATCTCCTGCAGGCTGGAGGCCATCGCCAGGCCGGAGCGGACCTCGCCACCGATCGGGTAGCCCTTGAAGTACCAGGCCACGTGCTTCCGGATGTCCCGGCAACCGTGCTCTTCCGACTCGAAGAACTCGACGAGCAGTTCGGCATGCCGACGGAAGGCGACCGCGACGTCGCCGAGGCTCGGCGCCGCACGGAGGTCCTCGCCACGGAACGCCGCCGCGAGGTCGCCGAACAGCCACGGGCGGCCGAGGCACCCACGACCGACGACCACGCCGTCGCAGCCGGTCTCGTCGACCATCCGCAGGGCGTCGGCGGCGGACCAGATGTCCCCGTTGCCGAGGACCGGGATGTCGGTGATCGTCTCCTTGAGGGTCGCGATCGCCGACCAGTCGGCCTGCCCGGAGTAGTGCTCGTTGGCGGTGCGGGCATGCAGCGCGACGCTCGCGACACCGGCGTCGCGCGCGATGCGGGCGGCGTCGAGGTAGGTCAGGTGGTCACCGTCGATGCCCTTGCGCATCTTCACGGTGACCGGGACGTCGCCTGCGGCCTTGACGGTCTTCGTGACGAGGTCGCGGAACAGGTCGAGCTTCCACGGCAGTGCCGCTCCGCCGCCCTTCCGCGTGACCTTCGGCACCGGGCAGCCGAAGTTCAGGTCGATGTGGTCCGCGCGGTCTTCGCCGACCAGGATCGTGGCGGCTTCTGCGACGGTGTTCGGCTCGACGCCGTACAGCTGGATCGACCGCGGCGTCTCGGACTCGTGGTGCCGGATGAGCCGCATCGACTCGGGCGTCCGCTCGACCAGGGCACGGGACGTGATCATCTCGCACACGTACAACCCGGCGCCGTACTCACGGCAGAGGCGGCGGTACGCCATGTTCGTGATGCCGGCCATCGGGGCGAGCACGACGGGCGCATCGACCTGGATCGGGCCGATGCGCAGTGGTGCTGCTGCTGCTTGTGTGATCGTCATACGACACCCATTCTCCCACGTCGTCGCCCGCGGGTAGCGTTCTCCACATGACCGTTCCGGATGCCGTCACCCGCTTCGACTCCGACGCCGCCGCCCGCGGCCTCGACGTGCAGGTCGTCGAGCGTCCTGCCGCCGACTCGCTGGAGGGCGCCGCGGCACTGCTCGGCATCGATCCCGGCGACATCGTGAAGACCCTGGTCGTGAAGCGGCACGACGGTGGCTTCCTGCTGGCGCTCGTCCCCGGCGGGCGGAGCATCGCGTGGAAGAAGCTCCGCACGGTCGTCGGCGTGAACAAGCTCTCGATGCCCGATGCGGCGACCGCCCTCGATGCGAGCGGCTACGAGCGCGGCACCATCACCCCGATCGGCGCGACCGGTGACCTGCCCGTCTTCGCCGACGAGCGGGTGCTCGGGCGACGGATCGCCCTCGGTGCCGGGCGGCACGGCGCGAGCGCCTTCGTCGACGGCGATGCCCTCGTCGCCGCCTACGGCGCGACGGTCGCCGACATCACCGACGAGGAACCCGTCCGCCCTTGACGGGCGTCGCGCAGCGCGCCGGTCGCGCCCCACTGCGCACGTCGCACCGGTCACGCCCCGCCGCGCACGTCGCACCGATCGCCCGCCGCTACGCATGTCGCACCCCGCTACGCATGTCGCGCCCCGCTACGCACGTCGCGCCCCGTCGGAACGGGGCGCGGCGTCGAGTACCGCGACGGCAGACGCCGAACGAGGTGCTGCGTCGCGGACGGTGACGGCGGACGCCGTCAGTCCGGGACCTCGGACCAGTCCCCCTCGGCGCCCGGCACGAAGCACGAGTCGCCCTCGCAGACGGGCGCGGCGCCCGGCGTGACCAACGTCAGCAGGGCGGGGCGTCCCTCTCCCCACGAGCTCGGCCGCCCCGCCGCTTCGCGACGCGTCGGTACCGGCTCGCGTGCGCCCAGGCCGGCCGGGAGGCCCGACTCACGCCCCGCAGGACCCGTCGCGCCCGTCATCGGGTCGCCCCGGCATCCGCTGCCGCGTCGTCGTCCGCGCGCTGGGCCGCCTCGGCGACCTCCTGCGGCGTCGACTCGCGGAGCGCGACCACCTGGCGGAGGACCTGCTCGAACGCGGCCGGGTCCTGCGCGCCCGAGACGCCGTACTTGCCGTCGATGACGAAGAACGGCACGCCGTTGATGCCGTACGCCTGCGCCTGGGACTGGTCGGCGCGGACCGCGGCGAGTTGGCTGTCCTCGCGGAGGGTGGCGAGCACCTCGTCGCGGTCGATGCCGACCTCGGCGGCGAGGTCCGCCAGCGATTCGTCCTGCCCGACGTGCTCGCCCCGCTCGAAGTACGCGGCGAAGAGGCGTTCGACCATCTCGAGCTGCTTGCCGTGCTGCTTGGCGAGGTGGATGACCTGGTGCGCCTTGACCGTGTTCGTGTGGCGGAGGGCGTCGTAGTCGTAGTGCAGGTCGACCTGGGCGGCGATGCCGGCGACCTGGTCGATCATCTGCTGCGCCTGCTGCACCGGCAGGCCCTTGTGCTGCGAGAGGAACTCGGCCTCGGTGCCCTCGAAGTCGACGGGGGTGTCCGGGCTGAGTTCGAAGGAGTGGTACTCGACCTCGACCGGGCCGCCGAACGCGGACACGCCCGCTTCGAACTTGCGCTTGCCGATGTAGCACCAGGGGCAGGCGATGTCCGACCAGACATCGACCTTCACGGAGTCGTCCATGCTGAGCCCAACGCGCGCCGGTGCCGCGCATTCCCGGCGCCGACACGGCGCTACGCCGGCACGGCGGCACGGCGTCGTCCGGCTGGGCACAACGGAAACCGCCCCGCGCCACGGGATCCCGTGGCGCGGGGCGGTTCCTGTTGGGCGAGTCCGACCGGCACCGCGCGGCCGTGACCGCGCCGCTACGCGCCGAGCAGCCGCTCGGCCAGGAAGCCCTGCAGCCGGTCGAGGCCGACGCGCTCCTGGCTCATCGTGTCGCGCTCGCGCACCGTGACGGCCTTGTCCTCGAGCGTGTCGAAGTCGACCGTGATGCAGAACGGCGTACCGATCTCGTCGTGGCGCCGGTAGCGACGGCCGATCGCGCCGGCGTCGTCGAAGTCCACGTTCCAGGTCTTGCGCAGGTCGTCGGCCAGGCCGCGGGCGACCGGCGACAGCTGCTCGTTGCGGGACAGCGGCAGGACCGCGGCCTTCACGGGCGCCAGGCGCGGGTCGAGGCGCAGCACGGTGCGCTTGTCGACGCCGCCCTTCGCGTTCGGGGCCTCGTCCTCGTGGTAGGAGTCGAGCAGGAACGCCATGAGCGCACGAGTCAGGCCGAAGGACGGCTCGATGACGTACGGCACGTACTTCTCGTTCGCGGCCTGGTCGAAGTAGCGGAGGTCCTGCCCCGACGCCTCGATGTGGTTCTTCAGGTCGAAGTCGGTGCGGTTCGCGACGCCCATGAGCTCGCCCCACTCGGTGCCGGCGAACCCGAAGCGGTACTCGATGTCGGCGGTCGCGTCGGAGTAGTGCGCCCGCTCGCCGTCCGGCACGTCGAAGCGGCGGAGGTTCTCCGGGTCGATGCCGAGGTCGGTGTAGAACGCGACGGCGTCGGCGATCCACTGCTCGTAGTGCTCCTGGGCCGAGGCCGGCGGGACGAAGTACTCGATCTCCATCTGCTCGAACTCGCGGGTGCGGAAGATGAAGTTGCCCGGTGTGATCTCGTTGCGGAACGCCTTGCCGACCTGACCGATGCCGAACGGGGGCTTCATGCGGCTGGTCGTGACCACCTGCGCGAAGTCGACGAAGATGCCCTGGGCGGTCTCGGGGCGCAGGAAGTTCAGGCCCTCCTCCGACTCGACCGGCCCGAGGTAGGTCTTGAGCATGCCGCTGAACTCGCGGGGCTCGGTCCACTCGCCGCGGGTGCCGCAGTTCGGGCAGGCGATCTCAGCCATGCCACCCTCGGGCGCGCGGCCCTTCTTCGCCTCGAACGCCTCGAGCAGGTGGTCCTCGCGGAAGCGGTGGTGGCAGTGCAGGCACTCGACGAGCGGGTCGGTGAAGGTCGCGACGTGCCCGGAGGCCTCCCACACCTTGCGGGGCAGGATGACGGCGGAGTCCAGGCCGACCATGTCACCGCGGCCGCGGACGAACCGCTGCCACCACTGGCGCTTGATGTTCTCCTTGAGCTCCACACCGAGGGGCCCGTAGTCCCATGCGGAGCGGGATCCGCCGTAGATCTCCCCCGACTGGAAGACGAACCCACGGCGCTTGGCCAGGGCGATGACGCTGTCGAGACGGGAGGGCTGTGCCACGTGGAGCTCCTGTGTTCGCCGAGCTGGGTGCTCGGTGTTGCGGGCGGACCCGGCAATGCTAGCGGCCCGGGAGGCCCATCCCGCCTGTCG